>JALZUX010000180.1 GCA_023301405.1 Granulosicoccaceae bacterium
GCTGGGCAACCATTAGCCGCGACCATTGGTTATGGTACCAAAGCTCATATCGTGACGCCATTTTCAATGGATCTGAATGGCAACGGAATTACAGTATCGAATGAAGTCTGGGCAGAGATGAAAAAACATGTGCCGCACGATGAAGACAACAAACCCATTCACCCGATAAAGGCCGACGCCTTAAGACCGGTAATTGATTCATACAGAGATGAAGGCGTGGCCTTTAAAATGGGTATGGTGTTTCCGGTCTCTACTCATAACTATGAACTGCGTTACTGGTTAGCCGCTGCTGGCATACACCCGGGCTTTTATAGCCCCAGTGATGTAACAGGGCAACAAGATGCGGAAGTATTGCTTTCAGTGACACCACCACCGCAAATGCCTTCAACTATGGAGGCCGGCACTATACATGGCTACTGCGTCGGTGAACCCTGGAATCAGCAAGCCGTTGTCAAGGGCATTGGTGTACCCGTTATTACCGACTACCAGATCTGGAAAAATAACCCTGAAAAAGTATTTGGCCTGACCAAAGCATTCGTTGAGGAAAACCCCAACACCACACTGGCATTAACCAAAGCACTAATAAGAGCCGCAAAATGGCTGGATGAGAATGACAACGCCAATCGCAATGAAGCGGTTCAAATTCTTTCTCGATCTGAATACGTAGGTGCTGACGCCGAGGTGATCGGTGCTTCCATGACCGGCACCTTTGAATTTGAACCCGGTGATAAAAGAGACATTCCTGACTTCAACGTTTTTTATCGTTACTACGCCACCTACCCATATTACTCAGACGCCATTTGGTATTTGTCACAGATGCGCCGCTGGGGCCAGATCGATGAGTTTAAGGATGATGCCTGGTATGAAGAAGTCGCCAAGTCGGTCTACCTGCCGGAACTCTACCTAACTGCCGCCGGTTTATTAGTCGATGAAGGCTTTGTCGGCAAAGATGACTTCCCATGGGACACGGACGGATATCGCGAACCGACCAGCGCTTTTATCGACGGCATTGCCTTTGACGGACGCAGCCCGAATGCCTACCTCGAGTCACTTAGCATCGGTCTGAAAGAATCTTCAGATGCAGCTGGCAACTAGTAACTCGAGCCAAACAGTAATTCGTATCAGGAACAACTAATGACTACTGATTTAACCATGGACGCCGATCGACAATCGATCGGCAATGCGATTTTACGAGCCACCATCAATAAAGGCGGAAATGCAATTGATGCTTTTGGCTTTGGTTGGCTGCTACCGCTATTGCGCATGGCTGCCGGTGACAACGTGAGTGAACAATTAGCAGAGCTTAAGCAACGGCTACTCATACCGCTGCTCGGTATTTGCATATTTATCACTCTCTGGGCGGTTTTCGCACCTAAAGTCAACACTTCTCTGGGGGCTGTGCCCGGGCCAGTTCAGGTTTGGAATCAAGTTGGTGGCTTATGGCAAGACCACAAACGCGAAAGAGCTAAGGCAGATGCGTTTTATGAACGCATGCAATTGCGTAACGACAAGTTAATCGCCGATGGTAAAGCCGACAAGGTGAAACACCGCGACTACACTGGTAAACCAACGTTCATCGATCAAATTTATACATCACTGATCACCGTCGGGCTTGGCTTCCTGGTAGCGGTAATCATTGCGGTTCCACTGGGTATCGCATCAGGTCTGTCAAGGACATTTCAGGGTGCTATCAATCCATTAATACAAATATTTAAACCGGTATCACCCCTGGCATGGCTTCCCATTGTGACCATGGTGGTATCAGCCTTATACGTGAACCCCACAGACTGGCTACCCAAGGCGATGATGGTATCGGCGATCACGGTAACACTGTGCTCTCTCTGGCCTACGTTAATTAATACTACATTAGGTGTCGCATCAGTAGACAAGGACCTGATGAATGTTGGCAAAGTGTTGAAACTGCCGACAAGACAAACGATTACCAAAATTGTACTGCCGTCGGCCCTGCCCCTCATTTTTACCGGCCTGCGCTTGTCATTAGGGGTGGGTTGGATGGTCCTTATTGCCGCAGAAATGCTTGCACAGAATCCGGGACTGGGAAAATTTGTATGGGATGAATTTCAAAACGGATCCTCTGATTCACTAGCGCGCATTATGCTAGCGGTTCTCACTATCGGGTTGATCGGGTTTCTACTCGACCGCCTCATGTACGCCTTGCAAAAAGCCTTCACATTTTCAACAGAACACGAGGGATAGACCATGGCTATACCTGTGATGGAAATCACCGGACTGGATAAATTTTATCAGTCTCAAGGGACACCAAACCATGTCCTGAACAATATTAACCTACGTGTCGATGACGGCGAGTTTGTTGCCATCGTTGGATTTTCAGGCGCCGGCAAAACCACATTGATCTCGCTGCTGGCGGGATTGATTCAAGCAGACAGGGGCGGTGTGTTATTTCGTGGCAAAGAGGTCAACAGCCCGGGGCCGGAACGCGGCGTGGTATTTCAATCATATTCACTACTGCCATGGCTAAGCGTTGAACGTAATATCGCTCTGTCGGTTAACTCGGTGTGCAAAAATCTCAACCGCAAACAACAACAACAGCGGGTTGATAAATATATTGAAATGGTAGGCCTTACACCGGCCCGTGATCGCAAACCCGCAGAGCTGTCTGGTGGCATGCGCCAGCGGGTTTCCGTGGCAAGAGCGCTTGCCGCACAGCCCGAAGTACTTCTACTAGATGAACCATTATCCGC
>JALZUX010000181.1 GCA_023301405.1 Granulosicoccaceae bacterium
AAGATAGGTCTGAAAGAAAAGGCCTCTACCATGACCTTCTATATACAGCTTGTATTTGTTGTGGTGAGTGTCTTATTTGGTCTGGCATTTAGTGATGGCCGCTATGCCAATCCTGACAATGTTGCGCTTGATTTCCTTTTCAGGCCGTGGATAATCCCCCGACCACTTGATTGGGTAATTATGATTAGCCTCGGTGTGTCCAGCGGGATAGGCGGATACTTGGTGAGTCAGGCGTATCGCCTTTGTGCCGCCGCCGTGGTAGCGCCGTTTGAATACCTTGCCTTGATACTGGCCATTTTCTGGGGTATCACTCTATGGGATGAATGGCCTGATTTAGTGGCTTGGTTGGGTATATCATTGATTTTCGCATCCGGCCTGTATGTTTTCTGGCGGGAAGTATTGTTAGACGAGAAGTTTGTTATAAAGCACCCGATGCCCCGCAATCGATAGCCTGTAAATAAGCCCGGAGGTCCTATGTTACGTTGAAGAATTGCTATCGCAGGTTTTCAACATGAGACAAATACTTTATCCTCGATTGTTACGGGCTATGTTAACTTTGCCAACGTCGGTACGTGGCCGGCATTGACAGAAGGGCCGCAGCCTATCGCCGCTGAGATTATCTTTGCTACGGCGCATGGTTTAAGTCCCTGTGTTCTCGACACGGTCAAATATAAAAACCTTAGACATGGAGTGCGCTTGGGTGCTAACGGTCCTGTTTGGATGGGGTGAGGATAACATCGCTCATACTGCAGCAGGTGTTGGGCGGGTGTAGAGCTGTTACATGTGTATCTAGTTCGGCGCCTCAGCACTTGGTGCTGTCTTTAGTGAGTGAAGCAGTATTGCCGCAGTGCCGCAGTGATCAGGATGTGGGCTTAGGCCAGGCTTTCTTGAAAGTAAATGCATCTTCTGTTGGCCCGTTGTCGTCAATTAATTGAAGTTTTTTTCTGGCTGTTTTTACTGATGGGTTATCTTCAGCAGCTTGCCACCATAGAACGCTATAGGTCTTGAGTTCTGAAAACCATTCTTTGCGCCGACGTAAAACTTCTGTGTGAGCAGTTTGATAAGCAAAGTGGTGCAGGTGGTCAATGCTTTCCCAGGTGCTTAGGTTTACGATGATGTCTTCATCAAAATATTTTGTACCTAAGGCTGCGTCGGGTGAGTCGCTCTTTAGCCTCCAGACGAACCCTTCGGATTGTTCGGCAAGCGAATTAATTCGATCAAGATTGCCGGTGAAGCCTTCCATTTGTATCGCATCAAGGGGGTAGAAAATTTTTGCGATATTCAATTGCGCCAGGACAAATTGACTCATTTTGATTTACCTGAAAAAGTCGAGCGCTATTTTTATCCGATAGAAAATGAGGTGTCTGGTATTTTAAAGGTCGGGCTTTTTTTCGGCGGCATCGGTATCTGTATCGTCAGTAGGGTCTTTCGCCGGTTCTACCCAGGTAGCATTTTTAATCAGTTCGCCGGTATTGGGTATCACTTGAATTGATCGATCGTCCCACAGTTGTAACATTCTGTAGTCTTTTTCATTGGTGACGCGAAGCCCTGCCAGCCCGTTTTCTTTAAGCCATTTTTCTACCGGCTCTATATGTTCAGGGACTGATGCTCTAGCTGTAAAAATGCGCACCTCGATATCCATTTTTACCCAGCGCTTAACCCGGTCGAGCATGACCGGAATCGGCGGGCCGATATACTCGTGGCCTTTCCAGCCGTCCCATCGTGCCAGCGTTCCGTCAAGGTCAACGCCAATCCAGCGATTACCAATTCTGCCTTCACTGCGTTTGCGTGATCGTTCTCTTGACACGATATGGATTCCGTTGCAAAAATTGTGAATGAACAATCAGGGTTGTTCGCTCTGAAGTCGACAGGCTATGTCACGTGATGGTTGTTTTCAAGTACAGAGTTGTCAGGAATCGATTTGCTCTACTCACTTGATCAATAGTTTGAGAGCTTCAAGGTACTTATCGCGGCCAATGCAAACGGCACCCATAGACATCAAGTGTGGTGTGGGTAATTGGCAATCAATCATCGCGAATCGCCTGCTTGTGGCGAGTGTCACTAAGGCAATTTTTGATGCATCTGATTGCTTGCTGAACATCGATTCTCCAACGAAGGTTCGGCCGACCACTACTCCGTACAGCCCGCCAACCAGTTGGTCGTCTTTCCACACTTCTATTGATTCAGCATGTCCGCGTCTGGCGAGTTCACAGTAGGAATCTGTCATGCTGGTGGTGATCCAGGTGCCCTCAGAGCCCGGGCGCGGCTTACTGCAGTTGCTTATGACGTCTGTAAAGGCTTGATTGTAGCTAACGGTGAAGACTTGTTTCTTTATGGTTTTACGCAGGCTTCGGCTGATGTTGATGTCATCAGGCCAGATAATGCAGCGCGGGTCAGGTGACCACCACAATATAGGCTCACCGTCTGAGTACCATGGAAATATACCGTTTCGATAAGCCAGCATGAGTCGATCAGGCTTAAGGTTGGCCCCGGCCATCAATAAGCCATTGGGCTCAAGCATGGCATTGCCCGGATGTGGAAACGGCGTTAAGTCATCCGTTGAATCCAGATATGGAATAAGGGGGTCGGTCATTCTTTTGTCTGTTAGCGGTTGATTGGGGCCGCCGTTTGATTAATGATGCGGTCTATAGTTGGGGTGTATTTTGTTCATTGAATGGTAGCAGCGCATGCAGTTCTTCGCAGCGTTGTTGCATCATAGGGCCTTCTTGATCCAGAAAGTCTTTAACGGCATCGCTGAAGCTTTCATGGGTTAGGTGATGTGCGGACCAGGTGATTGTAGGTACAAAGCCTCGACCAATTTTATGTTCCCCTTGAGCGCCAGGTTCGAAACGTGAAAGACCATGCTCGATACAATAGTCAATTCCCTGATAGTAGCAAGCTTCAAAGTGCAGGCTGTGGA
The DNA here is from genome assembly GCA_023301405.1 of Granulosicoccaceae bacterium. Lineage (GTDB taxonomy): Bacteria > Pseudomonadota > Gammaproteobacteria > Granulosicoccales > Granulosicoccaceae. Next base: position 2,921 of record JALZUX010000181.1, read on the forward strand.
AATCTTCTTTGCAGCCCCAATAACGACCAAACAAGGTGTCAGAACCTTTAAGCATGACTGAACAGGCTACACGTTGCTCTTTGTGACTGGCAAAGACCACGATGATTTGTTGGCCCATGGTGCGCCCGATCTCTGCGAAGAAATTTTGATTAAGTGTTGGTGTTCCCCATTTTTTATTAAAAGTATCAAGATAAAAGCCCATCACTTGTTGCCAGTCTTTGTTGTTGAGCTCGTTGCCATGCAGCACCTCAAGACTTACGCCTTGTTCGGCCACTCGCTTGCGTTCTCGACGCAGGTTTTTTCGTTTTTTAGAGGTGCAGCGCGATAGGAAGTGTTCAAAGTCGGTGTAGTTGTCGTTGGCCCAAATGTATTGGCAGCCTTTACGCAGCATGTAGCCGCTTTTGACCAAGTGCTCAGCTTCTTCTTCGGGCGGAAACAACCAGTGAACCCCTGACCACTTTTGTTGTTTTACTATTTGGATAGCGGCACTGTGCAAAGCAGCGGCGCACTGCTTGTAGTTTTGTCCTGCCTTGACTAGCACTCTTGGGCCGGTGGCGGGCGTGAAAGGGATGGCGCAGATTAATTTGGGATAATAATTGCCGCCGCTACGCTCGTAAGCTTCAGCCCATGCGAAGTCAAAAACGAACTCGCCATAGGAATTAGTTTTCACGTAAGCAGGCGCTGCCGCCAGCAGAGTGCCATCATCTTCTTTAAGTAACAGGTGAAATGGGTGCCAGCCATGCTCTGGGGCTACGCAGCCGTTTGTTTCCAGTGCGCATAAAAATTCGTAACGGACGAACGGGTTTGTACCGTCACCCAAAGCATTCCAGTCGGCGGCTGAAACATTGGTCAGTGAATCACAGGTTTCTATTTGCACGCTGGCTTAACCCGCATAATTCATCGGGTGGCGAGATTGTCGCGAAGAGAGTTGATTTCACCTTGGAATTTCCGTTTGCACAAGGTATGACCGGCTGTTTGCAAGTGAGGACAATTTGCTGGGAGATCAAAGATCAAGTGAGTATCCGTTATAACCATGAATCGGCTTAAGTGCTCTTTGAGTCAATGAGCGCTTGGGGTGGTCAGGTTAGCGCTCGCACGTGTGACGAGCGCACCTAACGCAGAGACTAGCTGTTTCTTGCCAGTGCATCCAGATATTTTTCAGCATCAAGGGCTGCCATACAGCCCGAGCCCGCCGAGGTAATTGCCTGGCGATAAATGTGGTCCATGACATCACCGGCGGCAAACACACCGTCGACGCTAGTGGCTGTTGCACCGCCATCAAGGCCGCTCTTAACTTTGATGTAGCCGCCCGCCATCTCTAGTTGGTCTTTGAAAATACCCGTGTTGGGTGTGTGGCCAATGGCGATGAATATGCCGTGTACATCGACGTCTTCGGTGGTGGTGCCGTCGGTGCTTTTAATACGCATGCCGGTGACGCCCATGTCATCACCCAGTACTTCGTCAAGGTTATTGTTCCATTTCATGACCACTTTGCCGGCGTCTTGTTTCTCAAATAAATGCTTTTGCATTATTTTTTCAGCGCGCAGTTCGTCGCGGCGATGGACGACGATCACTTCAGAGGCGATATTCGACAGATACAAGGCCTCTTCAACTGCGGTGTTGCCACCGCCAATAACGGCTACGCGTTTGCCTTTGTAGAAAAAACCATCGCACGTGGCACAAGCTGAGACGCCTTTGCCTTTGAATGCGTCTTCTGAGGGCAGGCCCAAATAGCGCGCGCTGGCACCGGTGCAGATGATCAGGGCGTCACAGGTGTAAGTGGTTGAATCACCGGTGAGAGTATACGGCTTACTTTTAAGATCAACGGTGTGAATCTGGTCGTTGATCAGTTCTGTTTCAAAGCGCTCAGCGTGCTTTTTGAAGCGCTCCATTAAGGCCGGGCCTTGCACGCCTAGATCGTCGGCGGGCCAGTTGTCTACGTCGGTGGTGGTCATTAGCTGGCCGCCTTGCTCAACGCCGGTAATTAGTACCGGTTGTAAATTGGCTCGTGCAGCGTAGACCGCTGCCGTATAGCCGGCTGGGCCAGAGCCAAGAATCAGCAACTTACAGTGTTTGGTATCGCTCATAATAATGCGTGGTTTCCGTTAAATTTGGGTGCTTCATGACAATCTAACCACTCCGCTTTGTTCGTGCCATGGATCGTCATAAGATGGTAGGTCAGGACCACATTATACCAATGTGTCTTCGGGTAAGACACAAATAGCGCGCCCGAAGTTCGGCTGATAAGTCGTAAACATTGGCAGGGTATTTTTGTGATGCCGTATAAAACTAAAACAATCCCAATTCGGACTATTCTTGACTTCCAAAGCCGCGACTTCTAAGGCTGGCCAGGGTGGAGCTTCGCGACCTAAGCGTGCTGCTGCCAAGACCACTAAATCACCTAAGCCAAGCAAGCGGGCGCCTGCCAAAAAAGCACCTGCGCGTGCCGTTGCGCCAAGCAATCAGAAATCGCCACTGTTGAAAGCTCCCCGCTTCAATGGCGGGTCAATCAAAACACCAATGGATGCCGAATTATCGGCCCGGGCGCTAGCGCTGCTGCATCGCGGCTTGCGGGAAGTGCTGGCAATTCTGGTGGCGGTGGTTTCCATTTTGATGCTTATCGCCCTGATGACATTCCATGTGAGTGATCCCAGTTGGTCGCACAGTGGCGGGTATGGTCAGGTGCAGAATGCCTGCGGCATTTTCGGTGCGTGGTTCGCTGATATCGCGATGTTTCTGTTCGGTTATGTTGCCTATTTGTTGCCGGTCTCTTTAGCAGTCATTGGTTGGAATGCATTTCGCGATAACCGTGAATTTACGGCTCCAGTGTTGATTTTCGCGCGGCTTGCCGGGCTTGTTTTGCTGTTGATTACTGCCTGCGGTTTGGCTGACCTGCATTTATTTGTGCATCGTGGCGATTTGCCTATTGGCACTGGTGGCGGTGGTGTGTTGGGAACTTGGGTTGCTGGCAACATGGTTAGAGTCATTAATACCTTGGGTACCACATTAATTTTGTTGGCGCTGTTTCTAGGGGCGATTACATTTATTACCGGTGTTTCGTGGTTCACTATTGTGGAAAAAACAGGTGTTTATACGTTGCTGGGTATTCGCAATGCTAAAGTGTGGGGCCAAAATACCATTGAGCGGATCGGTGATTACTTAACCTACCGTGAAGCGCGCAAGTTGCGAGAGCAACAGCAAAGGATACTCGACGCTGATGCTTTTGATCTGTCAGTGGATGAACTAGCTACCGAGGCCGAGGCTGTTGTCGCGCCGACCGTGAAGAAAGCACCGAAAGTCGCCACTGGTAAGCGTGCTGGCAAGGTAGCACTAGAGAAGCAAGACCCTGTGGTACTTCCACCGTCCTCGGAAGAAGATCCCATCGAAGAGGATGTTGCTCTGGATCCGGTTGACTCTACGCCCAGAAAAATCACTATTTCGGAACGCCCTGCCGCCCCGGCCTTAGTGGCGCCACCGGGCGAGGCAGAAAAGCAATTTCAGTTGTTTGAGGCCGGCAAAGTAACCAAGCCCCAAATATCAGGAGAAATACCGCCGGTGAATTTGCTCGACGAGGTCGAGAACATCCGTTTGGGGTATTCCGAAGATTCGTTAGAGCATTTGTCGCGGTTGCTGGAAACCAAGCTGGCAGAATTTAATGTAGTCATTCAGGTAGTTGCGGTTCACCCCGGACCGGTCATTACCCGTTTTGAAGCAATGCCTGCGCCGGGCGTAAAGGTCAGTAAGATCACTGGCCTGTCAAAGGATATTGCGCGATCCCTGTCGGTAATGAGTGTTCGTGTGGTTGAAGTGATACCCGGTAAGTCGACAATCGGTCTTGAGATTCCAAACGAAGATCGCGAGATAGTTCAGCTCAGTGAAATTTTGCAGTCTAAGCTGTATCAGGATACCAAGTCGCCATTGGCGATAGCATTAGGCAAAGACATCAGCGGGCTGCCAGTGGTAACTGATCTAGCAAAAATGCCTCACTTGCTGGTTGCAGGTACAACTGGTTCAGGTAAGTCAGTTGCCGTTAATACATTGCTGGTTAGTCTGTTGTACAAGGCGACTGCGGATCAGGTTCGACTGATTCTTATTGACCCGAAAATGTTGGAACTTAATGTTTATGAAGGCATACCTCATTTGTTGGCGCCGGTGGTCACCGACATGAAAGAGGCGGCCAATGCGCTACGTTGGTGTGTGGGTGAAATGGAGCGGCGCTATCGCTTGATGGCATCACTTGGTGTTCGTAATATCTCGGGTTATAACAAGAAGGTATTGGCCGCGATTGAGAATGGAGAGCCTATTCGTGATCCCCTGTATAAGCCTGAAGAGGCCTTTGATCCGTCGCTACCGGCGCCTGATCTGGAAACGTTGCCATTTATTGTTGTGGTGGTCGATGAATTTGCCGACATGATGATGGTTGTGGGGAAGAAAGTGGAAGAACTAATCGCTCGTATTGCGCAAAAAGCGCGAGCGGCCGGAATTCACTTGGTGCTGGCAACACAAAGGCCTTCGGTGGATGTTATTACCGGTTTGATAAAAGCAAATATCCCAACCCGAATGGCGTTTCAGGTTTCATCGCGAATTGACTCCCGCACAATTCTTGATCAAGGTGGAGCAGAGGCATTGCTTGGTAATGGTGATATGCTGTTTCTGCCGCCAGGGACAGCATTACCAGAGCGAGTTCACGGTGCATTTGTCGATGATCATGAGGTGCATAGTGTAGTTAAATGGCTGAAACAATCCGGTAAGGCGGTTTATGTCGACGAAATATTGCAAGAGTCTACGTTGCCATTGCCAGGTCTTGCCAGTGGAGGTGATCCTGATGGAGAGCGCGATGCGCTTTATGATCAAGCGGTGGCAATTGTTACTGAAACGCGCAAAGCTTCAATATCATATGTGCAGCGGCGCTTAAAGATCGGATACAACCGCGCTGCCCGTATTGTCGAAGACATGGAGGCCGCCGGGGTGGTTAGTGCAGTACAGCATAATGGCTCGCGTGAAGTGATTGCTGCACCACCCGTAGAACTCTAACTAATTGGCCCTGACGTCAGTCGGGGTGTTTAAATCGGAATGTGAACAAATGATAGTGTCCAGATTATTCACCTTACTTGCGACAATGCTGTTAAGTCAGGTGGCGACATCGGCTTCACCGTTGTCAGAGTTTAGCTCGAGCATGTTCTCGTTTACCGCTGACTTCACGCAAACCGTTTACGACAGTGATTCTGTCGCGCTGCAAGAGTCAAGTGGTCAAGTCAGCCTAATGCGCCCCGGCCGATTCCGCTGGACCTACGATGATCCGATAAAGCAATTGATTATTGCAGACGGGGTAACTCTGTGGGTTTACGACGAAGATATTCAGCAGGTTACTATGCAACCACAGATAACTACTCTGGGTAGTGCGCCTATTGGTTTATTAAGTGGTGAGCGCGAGATCGATAGCGAATTTACAATTGTGGATTTAGGTTTGAAAGACGATGTGCATTGGTTTCAACTAGAGCCGAAAGTTAAGGATACTGATTTTAATGCTGTGTTCATCGCGCTGGATGACGAGGGCCTCAGAGCAATGGAATTGCGTGACAATTTTGATCAGGCGACACAGATCAGGTTTACCCGTTTTAAGAAAAATATAGCCATAGCGCCGGAAACGTTGCAGTTTCAGCCCCCGGCTGGCGCAGATGTGGTGGGTGAGGCTGGAGTTGCCCAACAACCAGTTAGCGAAAATGTTTCAGAAGTTCCAATTCGGCCTGAGTTATCAGCCCTGCCTGAAGAAGTGGCTGAGCCAGCCGGTGCAGTGACAGACGATACCGAGCGTTTATCAGTTGATGACCGGCTCGGAACTGTTGAGCCAGCGGATCTTCAGGAAGGCTCTGAGGAAACGCTTGGTATTGCCGAGACGTTGCCGCTTGAAGAAGTGAAGGAAGAAGAGCGGGAAGTTTTCTTTGAAGAGAAACTTGTTCCTACGCAGTAATTACAGAATTCAGCATCGAAAGAATATTGCTCTGGTAAAGTACATCAATGACTGAGCAATTTTCCTTGCTAGGTGAGTCGAAAGCGCCTGTGACGGCGCATGATGGTCCGCCAGCGCCTCTTGCCGACCGCATGCGGCCAGTGTCTCTTGATGAGTTTTCAGGCCAGTCACACCTGCTTGGTGTCGGCAGTACGCTACGAAGTGCTATCGACAAACAGCAGTTGCACTCAATGATTTTCTGGGGCCCGCCTGGTACCGGGAAAACAACACTTGCTCGAATGCTGGCGATTCAATGTGACGCTTCGTTTATTAGCTTGTCAGCGGTGTTGGCTGGCGTCAAAGACATACGAAGCGCGGTAGCATCGGCGCGTGAAACCTATCAGAATGAAGGTGTCAGGACTGTTTTGTTTGTTGATGAAGTGCATCGCTTTAATAAAGCGCAGCAAGATGCCTTCCTGCCACACATAGAAGACGGCACGTTTTATTTTGTCGGGGCTACTACTGAAAATCCATCTTTTGCATTAAACAATGCCTTATTGTCGCGAGTCCGCGTCTATGTTTTAAAGCGTCTTGAAGACCTTGATATTGAAAAAATTATCAGATCTGCATTAAGCAATGAGGCCCGTGGCTTGGGAGCGTTGCACATTGATGCTAGTGATAAAGTTATTAGCCAGTTGGCGTCAGCAGCAGACGGCGACGGGCGGCGTTCATTAGTGTTGCTTGAGTTGGCTGCTGATGTATCAGAGCAGAGTGACAATGGCAGTCGTAAAATCACCGAAGCGAATGTCAGTGAGGTGACTCGTGATTCACTGCGCTATTTTGATAAAGGTGGTGATATTTTTTATGAGCAGATTTCAGCGTTGCATAAGGCGGTGCGTGGTAGTGATCCTGACGCTGCACTCTATTGGTTTTGTCGCATGATTGATGGCGGCTGTGATCCCCAATATATTGCACGGCGTGTGGTGCGAATCGCCAGTGAAGATATCGGTAACGCTGATCCGCGTGCTTTGCATTTAGCGATGGATGGCTGGGCGGTGTTTGAACGATTGGGCAGCCCTGAGGGGGAGTTGGCCATTGCGCAGGCCGTTATCTATCTGGCGTGTGCCGCTAAAAGTAATGCCGCCTATAGCGCGTATGGTGCCGCAATGGCTTTTGTTCGTGAAACCGGCAATCAAGAAGTGCCCGTACATCTGCGAAATGCGCCAACCGGATTTATGAAAGATCTTGGGTATGGTGCGGAGTATCGTTACGATCATAGTGAACAAGATGGACTAGCTGCCGGCCAAACTTATTTTCCTGATGGTTTAAGTGTGGCGCAGTTTTATCAGCCTGTGCCACGAGGTCTGGAAAAGCAGATTGGCGAAAAGCTGGATCACCTTAAAAAACTAAAGGCAAAGTAAGTTGTATCTATTCAGAGTAAGCGCGGTCGCTGGTGCTCAACATTGCCATGTATGATCCGCACGGACTCCTACCTATGAACACAGTCGGTACGCCTGAATAGATAAGGGGGTTGCCCGCATAATTCACGAGGCAGCAGGTGTTACACTGGCAACTGTGGATTTCCAATAATCGCAAGCACCACCCCGACGCCAATCGCCGTGATCCACAGCCCCCGCCACCAACCGATTACTTCTCCTAAAAATACTCTTGCGATAATGACCGCTGCGGCGGCAAAAGCTGAAAACCCGATGGAGGCTGACACTCGGTCGCCGTAGTACGAGCCCGCTAGAAAAGCACCAAGTGCAGCCATTTCAAGTAGTGACTGTGAAATGACAAGCAGCGTAGTTGATTTGTTGTTTGGAAGCTTTAACTGGTGCTTTAAAAATAACTGTACTGCGACTAATACTGAGCAAGTGACAGCAGCAAATAAACGATTCAAGTAAAGGCTATGAGCAGCGCCGAGTTCGTCGCCGGCCTCTTGAGCCAAAAACATTCTTAGCGCGATAGCAATTGCTGCTGCAAGCCCAAGCAAAGCAGTTTTTTGTAGCCATGCCACCGAATACTGTGAAGAGTTTTCTGCTCCGGGGCCTTGCCGCGACAACATGGCGACACTAAAAAAAACAATAACCGTAGCGAACACTTGCGCGACTGACCATTGTTCGCCTGCGAGTGCGTTCATGGTGACTAGAATTACAGCAAAGCTTGACGCTGCCGGAGACGCCACAGCGACAGGCCCCCGGGCAAGTGCCAAGTACAACAAATAGAGAGCAACCACGTTTAAAACCCCGCTTAAGGCTGATGCCAGCCATGCCCAGGTATTCCATGGCGGGAGGTTGTTGGTGATGATCAACCAGACGCTTAACAACGCGGTTGATATCAGCATGATGAATAATATCAACACACTGGTAGAGACTCGTTGTGCTGTAACTCTGGCGATACAATCTGAACTGCCGATTAAAATCGCCCCCAATAGCCCCCATAAAATACCGGTCATTGGAGTTGAGGTTGTGTAATGTGGATACGATTCAATGGAACGACTCTGGTAAGGGTAATAGGGGATCATACCAACCCCTGAGTGTTTGTCAGCGGTGAAGTAAAAATATGTCGTCGGTGCGTTGGCGGCGCTGATTGATATCAATAAGTAATTCAGTCTTCCAGCCACATCGCGTACCATGCCTGCATCGTGGATCATGTAACAAGTGAGGAAAACATGAAACCCAATACACTGAAACAAAAGTGGGCTGCCGGGCAGCCGACCCTGAACGGCTGGTTGTCGATTCCTAATGGATTTTCGGCTGAGGTCATGGCAGCACAGGGTTTTGATAGCGTAACGATCGACATGCAGCACGGTCCTATTGGCTACACAGATACGTTGCACATGTTGCAGTCGCTATCCGCTTATGATGTTACTCCTGTTGTTCGAGTACCGTGGCTTGATCCGGCTGCCATTATGAAGGCAATGGACGCTGGCGCTTACGCCATTATTTGTCCCATGGTGAATAATCGTCAACAGGCGGAGCAACTGGTTTCGTATATGCGCTACCCGCCGTTAGGCGCTCGTAGTTTTGGTCCCACCCGAATAGTCTATGGGGCCGGTAGTGACTACGCCGCTTCAGCCAATGATCAAATACTTTGCATTGCTATGATAGAAACATCCGAGGCAATGTCTAACCTTGAAGATATCGTATCTACCCCCGGTCTTGATGGTGTTTATATCGGGCCAGCTGATTTGAGTCTTAGCCTTAGCAACGGCAAGCTGGCTCCTGGCATGGATCGAGAAGAACCAGAAATGCTAGAGGCCATCAAAAAAATTCTAGCAGCGGCAAAGTCTGCAGATATAGTTGCCTGCCTGCACTGTGGCAGTCCTGAATACGCTGCCAAGGCAATTGGGTGGGGCTTCAATTTGTGTACTCTGAATAGCGATGCCCGGTTTCTTGAAATTGCCGCTTCTGACAGTCTTAAAGTAGCAAGGCAGTTGCTTGGGCAAGCTAACAATGCTTCGGGAGGAGGAAGTTATTAACATCGATTGCATTAAGTTCGTTAAAGGCAATATGGCCGCTAATCATGCCTGGTGATAGTGCTGATTGGTCTGAATTCGTCAGTTTTGTGAAAGCTCATGCCTGTAAGTGGTCACTTCAACCGAACGAAGGTGAGTGGGGTATACATCATCTTGATGACCCGCCGCACAACAAGTTGCTGGGGCCTGTGTTTGCGCGTGGTGAGACAAGTGGTTTGGTTGCCGTAGACGGTAAAGTGCTTTGCCAGTGGGGTGATACTCATCGTGCGGATATGACATTCAGTGTCACCAAAACGTATCTGGCACTGGTGGCTGGCGTCGCTGTAGATCAAGGTTTACTGCCAGATATTGATCAAACGGTTAATGAAACCTTGTTGACAGCAGGGCTGCAAAATACAGGCTTTTCAGATGAGCATAATAGTGAAGTGACGTGGCGGCACTTGTTGCAGTTCACTAGTGAGTGGCAAGGTGAGTGCTTTGGAGTTCCCGATCAGGTAGATCGCTATCGATCAGTGAGTATGGAGCCGGTGACTCAAGTTAACCGTAAAGGTGACGCGCGACTATTAGCTAAGCCTGGTGCCTATTGGGAATACAACGACGTTAGAATTAATCAATTTTCACTGGCTTTGATGCAATTACTAAATCGTCCTTTGCCAGAGTTCTTTAGCGAATTTATCATGACGCCTGTTGGTGGCAGTGATCAATGGCGCTGGCATGGCTATGAAAACAGCTGGGTCAATAACAGTGATGGCAAGCCGATGCAGAGTGTGCCGGGCGGTGGTCACTGGGGCGGGGGTATGGTCATCTCTGTCCACGATCAGTTGCTAGTAGCGCAACTGATGATGAATAACGGCATGCATAAAGGAAGGAAGCTTGTTTCTGAAGCTTGGATTAAGGCCATGCGGACAAAATGTGATATTGCCCCTTGGTATGGTTTTTTTAGCTGGCTGAATACAGATCAAAAAATAAGTCAGTCTGCGTCTGAACAAAGTTATTTTGCGATGGGTATTGGCGGACAACTGATCTGGCATGAGCCCGCTCACCAGTTAGTGGTGGTGATGCGTTGGATTGATATGGATCATCTTGAACAGATGCTCAGCATGGTCAAGCTTAAGTTGACTGAAAAGCCTCTATGAGCAAGTAATAATCATCTTTGTTTATGTGCGCGACAGGTATGCCCTTAATAAAGCGCTCTATGGCGATACCATTGAGCTTTTAGTCGTTTAGCGGTAGACGGGGTTTGAACTCCAACGTTTGTTGATCGCGTGTCGAATGGGATCTTCGAACAGGTAGTAACTGGCGGCACCGGTGCAGATTGCTAGAATCAATGCAGTGAGGTGTTTGCCGGGGATAGCCCAACTGTACTCATAAAATATCTGCTGCCACATATAGATTGAATAGGAGCACAGCCCGAACCAGCGCATGATTTTGTTGGTTAAAAGTTTTCGAAGCCAGTTATGAATGGTATCAAGGTGGTTTACTGTTACCCCGAGAGCAACTAGTGCGAAACTAAAACGCCACCAAAGCGGAACCACATAGGTATAACAAACAGCGGAGATTATTATTAAAACCACCACCAGAGTGGCAGGTATATTCCAGTTGTACCTGCGCTTTAATAATCCATAACCAGCCGAAAAAAATATAAAGCCGGCTGCACTTTCTGTTCTTATTGATTTAAGTTCAAATTCAGCTGGTGTGGTGGTTGATGAGTAATAGTGAAAGCTAATTGCTATGGATAGCGCAGCCATACCCAGCAGTACGGTGGCAACTTTGCGAGTATCAGCCATAAGTAGAGTGAAGGCGCTGAGAAGTAGGTATGAATGTTCTTCCACATTTAGCGACCAGAGGTGTGCGGTGGAGGTGCCGGTGCTCCAAATGTGTGGTGTTTCGGGGTAATAAGTTCTTATAAAAAGCAATGAAGC
>JALZUX010000182.1 GCA_023301405.1 Granulosicoccaceae bacterium
CCGGGGTTCACACGCAACCAATCAATACATTGCTTAATAATATTGCTTGATTGTCGCATTTCTTCCATGCGGACCAAATAACGGTCATAGCAATCACCCTCACGGCCCACCGGGATATCAAATTTCATTCGATCATAAACTTCGTAGGGTTGTTTTCTACGCAGATCCCATTCGATTCCTGAGCCACGCAACATTGGACCGGTAAAGCCGAGTTGCATAGCCCGCTCAGGGGTAACTACGCCAACCCCCACCAAACGTTGCTTCCAGATTCTGTTGTCTGTCAGCAGGGTTTCGTACTCGTCAACGCAACCAGGGAAGCGTTCAGTGAAGTCCTCAAGGAAATCGAGCAGTGAACCTTGTCTAGACTCGTTTTGCTTAGCGGCATCAGCCTTACTGCGGAACCGCGATGCTTCGTACTGAGGCATCGTATCGGGGAGATCACGTGCAACACCGCCCGGGCGATAATAAGTTGCGTGCAAACGTGCACCGGATACGGCTTCGTAGCAGTCCATTAAATCTTCACGTTCACGAAACGCATAAAGAAACATCGACATCGCGCCAACATCAAGGCCGTGCGCACCAATCCACATCAAGTGGTTCAGTATGCGAGTGACCTCGTCAAACATCACGCGGATGTACTGCGCCCGCTCGGGAACTTCAACACCCAACAATTTTTCAATCGCCAACACGTAGCCGTGTTCATTACACATCATTGATACGTAATCCAGACGATCCATGTAGCCGATGGTCTGGTTATATGGCTTACTTTCTGCTAACTTTTCGGTGCCGCGGTGCAAAAGTCCGATATGCGGATCAGCTCGATCGACGACTTCACCATCCATCTCTAAAATCAACCGCAATACACCGTGTGCCGCGGGGTGTTGAGGACCAAAGTTTAACGTGTAATTTCTTATTTCCGGCATCAGCTTTCACTCTCTGCAGTGTCGCCTTCAGGGGTTGATTCTGATGCGATGTTTTTTCGAGTGGTAGGGCGAATCACACGTGGCACAAGTACACGCGGTTCTATCGTTACAGGTTCGTAGATTACGCGTTTCTTTTGGGGATCATAGCGCATCTCGACGTTGCCGATTAGAGGGAAATCTTTTCTGAACGGATGCCCGACAAACCCGTAATCAGTTAGCAGGCGTCGAAGATCAGGGTGACCGTCAAAGTGAATGCCCATAAGGTCAAAGGCTTCGCGCTCGGGCCATTCAGCTGATGCCCAAACACCAACCACTGAAGGCACAACCGGAAATTCATTATCAGTGGCGAACACCTTAAGGCGCAACCGATTGTTGTTTTGTATTGATAACAAATGGTAAACCGCCGCAAATCGGGGCTTATCTTCATCAAAGACAGCCACTTCATCACCGAAACTCAGACGACCGACCGATGCTCCAGAAACACCACGGCTAAACCCGGAGCCGCCACCGGTTTCCCATTCCACTGCGCTGTAGTGCAGGTAGTCAACACCGCAGACATCAACGAGTTGTTCAAACCCGTGCGTGTCCCGCAACGCGGTTGCTACCTCAATGAGTTTTTCAGCCGAAACAACCGCGGTGACTTCACCGATGTCGCTACTGATATCTTCAACACCGGGGATAGCGGCGGCAGTCAGTAGCTTCACCTGAGCCTGTGCTTTATCTGTATTCATCAGGCACGCGCTATCACGTTGGGACGACGAATCTTATTCTGCAATTGAATAATACCGTAAAGCAATGCTTCGGCAGTCGGCGGACAACCGGGCACGTAGATATCAACGGGCACAATGCGATCACAGCCACGCACAACCGCATAACTGTAATGGTAGTAACCACCACCGTTAGCACAAGATCCCATCGAGATTACCCACTTGGGATCGGGCATTTGGTCATACACTTTTCGCAGTGCCGGAGCCATTTTATTGACCAATGTACCAGCCACAATCATGACATCTGATTGCCGAGGACTCGGGCGAAATACAATACCGAAGCGATCGAGATCATAGCGCGCCGCGCCCGCGTGCATCATTTCTACTGCGCAACAGGCAAGACCAAAAGTCATCGGCCACAGCGATCCGGTTCGAGCCCAATTTACCAGCTTATCTGTCGACGTGGTCAGAAAACCTTTATCGAGAACAGCTTCTATTCCCATTCCAAAGCCCCCTTTTTCCACTCATAGATAAACCCAATCAAAAGTATGCCTAGGAAAACGCCCATAGCGACGAAAGCCCCCACACTGATTTGATCAAGCACAACCGCCCATGGAAACAAAAAGGCGATTTCCAGATCGAATACAATGAACAGAATCGCCACTAGGTAGTAGCGAACATCGAACTTCATACGTGAATCTTCGAAGGCTTCAAAGCCACATTCATAAGGCGAGTTTTTCTCGGTGTTAGGCGCAGTAGGCCCCACCAAAGTACCTAGCAACAGAAGTACAGCACCAAATACTAAAGCGATGCCGATGAATATTAATACAGGAAAATAGTTTGCAAGCATTGTTTACCCCTGACGGGTCGCAGTAGCCTTAATTCATTTAAAGTTTAGAGTGCAAAACAAGCGCCGAGCACAACTTGCTTTGCCGGCTTACCTACACGGTAGTAGATGTTTGCCGCCTGACACTTAATTACGCATCAGGCACATTTTAGATCATTGTTATCGCTTTTCAAATGGTGCCGACGCCCGGACTCGAACCGGGACGGCTTGCGCCACTACCCCCTCAAGATAGCGTGTCTACCAATTCCACCACGTCGGCTTCACTTGAACT
>JALZUX010000183.1 GCA_023301405.1 Granulosicoccaceae bacterium
GGGGGCTGTCCGGTAATGAGGGGCTTGGGCTCCGGTGTGAGATTTCGAGCTAGATATTTCGAACAATAGAGGCGAATAGTGGTTCTTCATTCATCGAGATTGGTCGTAATAGCGGCCGAAAGACCGCGCCTGCACGAGATCATTGTTCCAAGATGGTCACCTTGATGCTCAATCAAGCAATAATGTGTTGCCAACAGGTTATCTGGTTTTGATAATTTTAGTTGTTTGCCTGTGTAGAAAGTACAACATATAGCGTGTGATCGGATCGCTAGGACCAAAACAAGAGTGAGTTCTGTAATCTGAGTGCAATCGTAACGAAAATATTGTACTGATGGGTCATATGTTTGACCACTTATGTGTAAAATCACTGAAACTTTTCAACTACCAAAATTAGAAAATACCGGGGTTTAACAGTGCCGAGTTCGGAAGATCGATTTTACGGAGAGGATATTAATTCTGCCGACATGGCAGAAGCGCCTCGTCGAGAGCGCGAATCAAAAGTCAAAAGCGTTGCTATTGTTGGCGGTTCTACAATTGTTGTGCTTGTAGTGGCAATAATGCTGATAGTTGGCAGTCTGCCAGCAGTGACGCCAGAACAAATTGTTCAGCGTGATGACTATGAGGGCCAGCAGCAGCCACGCCACATCTTTAACTTGTACAGCCTGAAGCAGGATCAAACCCGTCGCAACGCAGAACCGCAGCTTCAGGATCAGTTGCTAACAAACCAGGCATCGGCCGGTACTGCTGAGCAAAACACAGATGTGCCAGTTGATAATGAATTGGTGGCTGTTGATTCAACTCGTCTACCAACTGTTGCAAGCTCAGACGCCCCGACCAGACAAGAAATACCGGCAGTCGTCAGAGTATATGAAAAATCTGAGCTCAGGCGCGATGTCACACTACCGGTAGTTAGCGCCGCTGTTGATGAAAGCGACAACTCCTCGACTAATCAAAAACCAGACAGTAGCTTAAGCTCTGTCACGGTGTTGCCTGTGTATACCATTAACGCTAACCAAACTAATCTGCGATCACAGCCGAACCTTGATGCAGCAATCGTGAAACTTCTGAATAAAGGGCAAACTGTTTCAGTGTTTGATAGCACTGGCAACTGGGTGCAGGTGGCAACTAATGACGGCGCCGGCACCACTGGCTATGTTCATAAGTCATTAGTAGAAATAGCCGATATCGAGTAGCAGCCGCCTCTCACGAGCGCTCCAGAGTCCAGCCGTTTTGTTCGACAAAAAAACCATTGACGAACAGCTTGCGATCAACGATTAGCTTGTTTGCGCGAAGTTCGATTTTCTTTACCTCGTGGAGCAGGCGGCTGGTGCCAATAGAGGTAGGCGGCAGAGGGGCGATTGCACCAGTAACAGTAGTTGTCTGTTGTGATCCGGTGGGGAAAATTGTTTCCAGTTGCCCGTCGGCGTAGAAGGCTTGGAGTCTGTCAAAATTGAGGGTGGCGCCATTAGCTACTCTGGATTTGTGAGAGAAAATCATTGTGTCTTCACTGATAAAATCTAGCGTATGCCAACCCTGGATACGGCCGTATACGGCATCAATTTCCGGACTAATGAACATTGTATCCAGTTTGATCACATGGTCAGACTGTCGTTCTTTTTCTGCTTGTAGTCTGATCGCACCAGTGTCATGTCTAGTGATTTCCGCCCGCACTTCGTAGTGCTGCAGTTCTTCACTGGGGTTACTGAAATGCCCGACGCATTCTTTTGTTAATTCTATGCCCTTCCAATGCCCTCTTAATTTAGTGGCGAGCTTTTCCAGCTTAGCTTTATCTCTGTCTGAGATGGGGTTTCCGTCTAAATTGAAGTAGCCATTCTCGACATTTTCGAGATCGGCAAGCGGCGCGTTGTCGTTGCATTGGCTGGCGAAAACCGGCGCAGTGAATAGCAATGACAAAAGCGTTGTAAGTGCCTTGGGTGTGGTGTTAATTGGTTTCATGTTCTTCCATTTTGGCAATTAGCCTAATGGAAGCGAGACTAACGCATCAGCGTCAGCGATATATTGAACGCCTTAGCATACGCGGCTCTTTGTCTGTTGTTGAGTTGATTCTGAGACGTTGGTTGGAGAAATGAGCTGTGGGTCTAATGACGACTTTAGCCGGTGCTCAGCATAAACTTGAAGCTTAGCGCTATCAGTTGCAATTCTAAGCGATTGATTTCGTTTATACTGAGTGGTAGACAAAGGTGAGATTCGCACGGGGATAAATACATGAGCGACGATTTGCTTAGTCAACTGAAAAGCAAGCAGCTAATCAATATCGATCGATATCGTCACTTACGGCCTCCAGTGCCGGGCGGCAGAGCCATCGATCAAAAGCCCGCTGAAGGGGATGATGATTGGAAAAACTGGCAGTTGGTGCCTGTTACTGCGGGGCGAGAAACAGATCCAACGTTACTTAACCCTTGTTCAGAAGCTGCGCAGGGGCTCTATAGGGCAATAAAAATTCTGGGTAACAAATAAAAACGCCGCTTAAAAGCGGCGTTTTGTACTGCTTAGGTAATAGCTTATTTGCTAGTCCCTGTTTTTGTAGT
>JALZUX010000184.1 GCA_023301405.1 Granulosicoccaceae bacterium
CCGTGTGCAATGACTCAGCTTGGCAGGGATCCGGAAGGCTCTCCGGCAATAGAATTTGTAGTCCGTAAGGTTGAAGATGAAGCGGCAGAGCTTAATGGTGTAAAGGTAGATGCGGTGGCGGATATCATTACCCCGTTAGGCGTGTTGCTTGAGTTTGGCTTGCGTTTAAAGATAGACGACGACGAAGAGCGCGCTGCGCCATTTCGTATTTGTCAAAAGCATGGTTGTCTGGTTCGTGAGCCTCTTAGCACTGATGTCATTAGTACCTTGAAAGCTGGTAATAAAGCGTTAATCACGGTTGCTGCAGAAGGTGCCGGGCCGATCGATATTGAAATATCGCTGCGAGGATTTACTAAGGCCTATGAATCACTTTAAGACGCCTTTAACGGATCCTGCGAAGTAGGGTAGATGACCGGAAAATCCTGACCATCAAAAGGAGCGCCGTCTTCATAATGTAGGTCAGGAAATGCTGGTGATGTGTTTCCCGGTCGTTTTTTAAAGCGAGCGTCGTCACCCACCCAGCGTACAGATATAACCCTCCGCCGGCTTTCAGAAGCGTTGGCTGGTGCGCCATGCAGAGCGCCAAAGCTAAATGCCACGGCATCACCGGGCTGCATGTCCCAGCCCTTGATATCATAGCTTGCACGATCGGCATTTATGTCAGGCACGGGTTGGGAGTTATCATTTTCGTAGAGGTCTGTACCGTCAAATCTCTGCGGTTTGTAAAGATTGCCGCTGCGGTGCGAACCTGCGATGTATTCGATTGTGCGGTCGCGAGGGACCGGGTCAAGTGGGACCCAGAAGCTGACTGATTGCAGTCCGTCAACCAGGTAGTAGGGTTTGTCCTGGTGCCACGGGGTCACGACTGAATTGCCGGGTTCTTTCACTAGAATATGATCGTGAAATAGTCGTGCGGTTCTGGAGCGCATCAACTTGGCGGCGATGTTGGCCATTGGTGACTGAGTGACCAAGTCACGATAGCCGTCAAATTCATTCCAGACGCAGTAATCTTGAAAAAAAGGTGCCCCACCGTCGTCTGGGCGATAAGTGCGTTCACGCCAACTGGGCTTTGCCTTGTTTTGTTCTATTGCTTCTTTTGCGCTTGCAATCCAGGGTTTGAATAGATCCCTGATGACAATCACGCCGTCGGTGTCAAAACGGGAGATCTGTTCATCAGAGATTGGTGGCTCGGTCATTGTTGCAGGCGCTGTGTATCAGAAAGATTCAGGACTTTCAGCCGAAGTTTATGATCAGTGCATTTATATTGCAATTTTTTATGGCAATTTTTCAGGGTAACTGCCACTAAAAATGGTGCTGGTGACTTTTGGGTTTTCGGGCAAGATTTAGAGACTGGTCTTTGGTTGCCGGATTTGTGACATTTGTTGATTAACGGTGTCAGCATCTATCATGGCTTTCTCATAGAGCTGTTGGTATTTTAATGCGCTTTCGTCCCAGCTAAAGCATGCAGACATTCCATTGGTTTGAAGTTGTTTCCAGAGTTTTTTATTGGTGAAAGCCTTTAATGATTTCTCGATTCCAGATTGCAGAGCATCGCTGCTGGCTTTGGTTAATACAAAGCCGTTGGCTTTATCAGGGTTGTTGCTGTCGTAGTTCATGACCGTGTCTGCCAAGCCGCCAACGTTAGTCACTACCGGCAGCGTGCCATAGCGAAGACTGTACATTTGATTCAGGCCGCATGGCTCATAGCGTGACGGCATCAGAAATACATCTGAGCCGGCTTCAATCAGCCTTGATAAGGATTCGTCAAAGCCTATTCTGACGGCCACTTGTTTATCATGCTTGTTTTGAAGATCAAGCAGTTTTACTTGCAAGTCAGTTTCGCCGGTACCAAGAACAATGAGTTGCAGATTATCTTTTACACGCTTACTGATTGCATCAATAATGATATCGATACCTTTTTGTTCAGCCAGTCGGCTGATTACACCACACACCATTGCAGTTTCATCGACAGGTAAACCCATTTCTTTCTGTAGCGCAGCTTTGCAGAATTTTTTGTCATTAAGCGTTTTAATACCAAAGTTTTTAGGGAGAGTAGGGTCGCTAAGTGGATCCCACAGGCTTTCATCAATGCCGTTTAATATTCCTGAAACGCGTTGGCTTCTGCTGCGTAAAAGGCCGTCCATCCCGTTGCCGAACTCTGCTGTTTTTATTTCTTCTGCATAGCCGGCGCTGACGGTATTTACTCTGTCTGCGTAGGCAATACCCCCTTTGATATAACTTGCCTGACCCCAGAACTCTAAACCATTCGGGTGAAATAACGCTGCTGGTAAATCTAATTCGCTGTATAGGTTCTGCATTATATTGCCCTGGTAAGCCAGGTTGTGAATGGTGAAAATAGTGGCAGGTCTTGGGTATTGCAGTGCCAATAACGCCGGAACTAAACCGGTTTGCCAGTCATGGCAATGTACTACGTCTGGCTGCCAGTCAAGGTTTGACTCGTTCATTGCTATTTTGACTACGGCTTGTGATAGCAATGCATATCTCATGGGGTTGTCAGGCCAGCCTCTGTCATCATCTGACATATAAGGGTTGCCGTCACGGTTTGTAAATACCGGATGACATAAAAGTAGAACATTTATATCGTTAATAGTAGTGCTACAAATGGCCACTGGCCCTAGTGCTAAATCCAGTGTGCATAGAAATTCAGGAGCGGCGATTTCTTGCAAAATAGACCGATATCCGGGTAGTACGATCCGTACATCTGTACCAGAGCGCTTTAGTGCTTGTGGCAGGCTACCGCAGACATCCGCAAGCCCCCCTGTTTTTACTAACGGTGTCATTTCGCTGCAGGCAAAGAGCACCTGTTGTTTTTTTGAGGTCTGATTCATTAGGATGTTATTTGATTTGTAGAATGAGATAAAACAATCGCAGCCAGCGGAGGCAGAGTCAGGGACAAAGTATGCGGCCTTCCCATGCATGGCGCATTTGTGGTTAGGGTGCTGCCTTGGTTGCCGATATTGCTGCCATCGTATATTGCGCTGTCAGAATTAAATACTTCTATGTACTGGCCGTCGGTATCGACACCAATATTATAGTTTTCATGCGGCACCGGTGTGAAATTTAGTACCACGATCAGGCGTTCATCCTTGTGTCTTCTGATGAAGCTAAGTACCGAATTATTAGCGTCATCAGCGTTGACCCACTCAAACCCGGTTTGCTCAAACTCATCTGCATGCAGACAAGGGTATAGTTTATACAACCTATTTAAGTCAGTGATTAGAGTCATTATTCCCCGATGTGCGGGGTGATCAGCCAGGTGCCAATCGAGAGCGGCGTTAAACTTCCATTCCTGGTTCTGAGCAAACTCGCAGCCTTGGAACAGCAGTTTTTTACCCGGGTAGGTAAACTGGTAGCTGTAAAGCAATCTTAAGTTGGCAAACTGTTGCCATTCGTCACCCGGCATTTTAGCTAGCATGGATCCTTTGCCGTGAACCACTTCATCATGACTGAAGGGCAGTACAAAGTTTTCAGTAAAAAGATACAAAAGCCCAAACGTCAGTTTGTTTTGATGGTAGCTGCGGTTGATTGGGTCTTCGGCCATGTACTCTAGTGAGTCATGCATCCAGCCCATATTCCATTTCATGCAAAATCCCAAGCCGCCGTGCTCTGCAGGGCGGGTGACTTGCGGCCAAGATGTGCTCTCTTCGGCAATGATTATTGAACCGGGTACCTCGGTTTGGCTTGCGTGATTTAATTTTCGTAAAAAATCGATGGCTTCAAGGTTTTCGCGACCACCATGCTCGTTCGGGAGCCAGTCATCGCTCTCGCGTGAGTAATCTAAATAAAGCATCGAGGCCACTGCATCGACACGTAGTCCGTCGATGTGGAATTCACGCAACCAATAGAGCGCAGATGCCACTAGAAAGTTGCTGACTTCCGGCCTTCCATAGTTAAAGATCAGTGTGCCCCAGTCACGATGCTCGCCGCGGCGAGGGTCTTCGTGTTCATATAGGCAACTACCGTCATAATTGGCAAGGCTGAAATCGTCTTTCGGGAAGTGAGCAGGTACCCAGTCGAGTATCACGCCAATGCCTTGCCGGTGACAATGGTCGATAAAATATCTGAAGTCATCCGGTGTGCCGAATCTGCTGCTGGGGGCAAAGTAGCCGGTGACCTGATAGCCCCAGGAATCATCAAGCGGGTGTTCAGTAATTGGCATTAATTCAATGTGAGTAAAGCCCATGAACAGCACATATTCAACAATTTTATGAGCAAGGGTTTGGTAATTTAAAAATGTGCCATCGTCTGCTTGTTGCCAGGACCCCAGATGAACTTCGTAGATTGAAACCGGTTGATGTTGCCAGGTGTTTTTTGAGCGCTCGATAATCCATTGATCATCAGTCCATGTAAAAGCACTGTTGTTGACCTTGCAGCTTGTGTCGGGTCGCATGGCGAAGGCATTGGCGTAGGGGTCTTGTTTTAGCTTGATGCTACTGTCGCAACCGAGTATTTCGAACTTGTAGTTGTCGCCGGCGTTGGCGGCAGGTAAGAATAATTCCCACACACCGCTGTCGCCCCGGTTACGCATCGGGTGAACCCGGCCATCCCATTGATTGAAGTCACCCACAACACTTACACGTTTGGCGGAAGGTGCCCACAGCGCGAAGCGAATTCCGGTGACACCGTCAATGGTGTAAGTGTGTGCGCCCATTAGGTCGTATAAGCGATGATGTTGACCTTCATTAAAAAGATGTAAGTCAAAATCAGTAATGGTGGGGCCGAATCGATATGGATCTTCATCGATAATTGTTTGGTTATCGCGATCTGTCCACTGAAGCTGATATTGAGTGGGTAGATCCTGTGCGCTCAGCGTAAAAAAATCGCTTTCCGGAACACGTGAAAATTCTTTTTTACCGGTGTAGCGGGTCTTGTTACTGGTGGCTAGACTGATTGTTTCTGCGCGTGGATGAAAAACACGGATGACCCACATTCCTTCCACACGATGTCGCCCCAGAACCTCGAACGGGTCGTGGTGGGTGGCATCGTTGATACGTTGCAATCTGGGATCAATTCGGTTGTTGCCCGCGCTTGAATTTATGCCTGAAATATCTGTCATGATATGGATTCGTTCTTGGTTTCTACATTTTTTTCTGGAAAGCTGAAAAATGGAACTTTTATTGCGGTGCTATTTGATTAACCATCAGGATAGCGGAATGATCGCATATTCACCGCATTTCTTGAGCCACTTTATTAATCCTATGCCGTTGTGCGCAAGATGCAAGAGACGTAGCTAGTGGTTGTTAATAAACAGTGTCTGCTTTAAGTGACAGTATGTGTTGTCACTTACGGGGGCGATTTGCCAGAATGAGGGCGGTGGCAGTATGGTTGTTGCGTGTAAACATGGGTAGCAGATGACAAATAATATGTATAACCAGAGCCCAGCTCCGGCCGGGCGATTTGTTAGTCGTCTGACCAGAGATGCGATGGCACTAGTGCTCGCCGGTGGCAGGGGGTCTCGGTTGGAGAATTTGACCGATTGGCGCGCCAAGCCGGCAGTGCCTTTCGGTGGAAAATTCCGGATTATCGATTTCCCGCTGTCGAACTGCCTGAATTCCGGAATTCGCCGTGTTGGGGTGTTGACCCAGTACAAGGCACATTCTCTTATTCGCCATATTCAGCGTGGCTGGGGGATGATTGGCGGTGATTTCGGCCCATTTGTTGAGCTGTTACCTGCTCAGCAACGGACTGACGAAAACTCCTGGTACCAAGGAACTGCAGATGCGGTTTATCAAAATATTGATATCATCAGAAGTTTTGGCCC
>JALZUX010000185.1 GCA_023301405.1 Granulosicoccaceae bacterium
ATACCTAAACCTTGTAAGCCGTCCGGCACATCACTGTACTTAAGTTTTTCGCGTATACCGGCAAGGGCTGTTATTGCGACTGCCCAGCCAACACCACTGCCTACGCCATAGACCACACTTTCACTAAAATTATAATCACGCTCGACCATAAACAAAGAGCCACCAAGGATGGCGCAATTGACTGTGATCAAGGGCAGAAACACGCCCAGCGCGTTGTAGAGTGCCGGAAAATATTTATCTAATATCATTTCAAGGATTTGCACCATCGCGGCAATTACACCGATATAGCAAATAAGCCCAAGGAAACTAAGATCTACATCCGGGTAACCCATCCAAGCCAGCGCACCGTCGTTTAACAGGTACTGGAAAATAAGATTGTTGGCCGGAACCGTAATCGCTTGAACAAGCACCACCGCTGCACCCAAACCAATGGCTGTGCCGATCTGCTTCGACACGGCCAAAAAGGTACACATGCCCAAAAAGAAGGACAGCGCTAAATTTTCTATAAAAATAGCTTTAACAAATAAACTGATATGAGCTTCCATCAGACCACCTCGGTATGGTGTGCTTTACGAATTTCATACTCGGCTTTTTCAAGCTGTGCACTTTTCCAGCTGCGAATACCCCAAATCATTAAGCCAATAATAAAAAACGCGCTGGGCGGTAACAGCATCAGGCCGTTGGTGTAGTACCAACCTCCGTCATTTACCGAAGGTAATACGGTATAGCCGAGTAGCGAACCAGAACCGAAAAGCTCACGTGTAGCCCCAACAATAATAAGCACCAGACTGTAGCCCAGACCATTACCTAACCCATCAAGCATGCTGATCATTGGCGGGTTTTTCATGGCGAACGCTTCAGCGCGGCCCAATACAATACAATTGGTGATGATCAGCCCGACAAACACCGATAGCGTTTTAGCAACATCATACGCAAAGGCTTTTAACAGCTGATCAACTACGATAACCAATGAAGCAATGATCGTCATTTGCACAATAATACGAATACTGGAAGGCACGTGATTACGGATCATTGAAATTGACGCGTTAGAAAACATCACCACCGTGGTCAGTGCCAGGCACATCAACAGTGATGCTGCCAATGTGGTCGTTACCGCCAGTGCGGAACAAATACCCAGAATCTGCAAAGTAATAGGATTGTTATCGACCAGCGGATCAAGCACCACCTTTCTGGCCATTTCTCTGTCGTGAGCATTCATCTACGAAGCCTCCCGCTGTTTGAGGTTTTCCAGAAACCCGCCAAAGCCCCGATCATCGAGCCAAAAGCGCAATAGTTGTGATACACCGCGGCTTGTCAGCGTGGCACCCGCTAAACCATCTACCTGATAGCTGGCACTGCTGGCAGCGGAATCTACCACCCCTTTAATGACTTCAATTTTCACATCACCTGCCTCATCAAAAGCAAGCTTGCCTTTCCATTTCCCCTGCCAAACAGGGTTATCAACCTCACCACCTAGGCCCGGTGTTTCAGCGTGCTTATAAAACTTTAAGCCAGAGATCGTGGTGAGGTCATCTTCCAGAGATACAAAGCCGTACAATGTTGACCATAAGCCCAGGCCATGAACCGGTAAGACGACCTTCGTGAAGTTATCCTCACCGCCAATCAAATAGACTTCAGCGTACTGCGCTCGCCTTCCGATACTGGCAATGTCTGCTTCTTTATCAAGGGCAATACTTAAGTTGGGATCACGCGCTGCAACGTATTGATCGTAGTCAACGTCTTTAAATTGATCGGTGAACTCGCCTGTATCAAGGTTGACAATTCGCGTCTCAACGTTTTTAAAAGCCGCTTCTACATCACCGCCCTCTTTTAGCAGCCCGGCCACTTGAACAATATTGCGCTTGCGATCAAGTGCGGCATTGGAGGCTTGCGTTGGCCGCAGCAATACGGCAGCGGCGGAAACCACCACCGAACACACCAAACACATAATCACAGTGACCAGTAAAGTTTTCTGGGTGCTGTCATTGGGTTGATTCATGAC
The DNA here is from genome assembly GCA_023301405.1 of Granulosicoccaceae bacterium. Taxonomy (GTDB): domain Bacteria; phylum Pseudomonadota; class Gammaproteobacteria; order Granulosicoccales; family Granulosicoccaceae. Next base: position 2,003 of record JALZUX010000185.1, read on the forward strand.
ACGCTTAAGACGCCCCACCACACCTGATTCACCAGTAGCCACACCAACACCGGGTGCAGTGCTATGCATCACCACCGGCTGAGCGTCAACGTTAGACGCCACACTGTTGTCATTTTCATTCTTCATGATACCGCCCCGATACGCTTCATTCGGCGCTTTACGTTTGCTTGCACTACACCGTAGTCAATAAGCGGTGCAACAATATTGGCAAACAGTATCGCCAACATGATGCCTTCCGGATAAGCCGGATTCACTACCCGGATAATGACGGTCATAAAGCCGATAAGCAGGCCAAATATCCACCGGCCGGTGTCAGTGTGTGTGGCACTGACCGGGTCCGTTGCCATAAACACCATACCGAAAGCGAAACCACCTAATACAAAATGCCAGTGCCACGGCACCGCAAACATCTCATTGGTATCACTGCCAATAGCATTCAATACAAGGGTAGTCACCACCATCCCCACGAAGACACCGACTATAATTCGCCACGATGCTATCCGCGTATAGATAAGAAATGCCGCGCCAAGCAGGCACGCCAATGCAGAGGTAGACCCAAGCGAGCCTTGAATAGAGCCCAAAAAGGCGTCCATCCACTGGATGCCGGCGCCGGTTATCGCATCAACACCACCTTGCTGACCCAGGCTTAATGCAGTGGCACCGCTAAAGCCATCAGCCGCTGTCCACACTGAGTCTCCGGAAAGTTGCGCCGGATACGCAAAAAACAAAAAGGCGCGCCCGGTGAGCGCCGGGTTCATGAAATTTTTTCCGGTCCCGCCAAATACTTCTTTGCCTATAACAACACCAAAAGAAATACCGAGGGCCGCCTGCCACAGCGGTATCGTTGCCGGTAAAATTAACGCATACAGCATCGACGTAACAAGAAAGCCCTCATTGACCTCGTGATTACGAGCACCAGCAAACACCACCTCCCAAAAACCACCGGCCATCAAGGTCACGATGTAGATCGGCATGAAGTACATAAAGCCGTGCATCACATTGTCGTACAGACTGGTAGGATCATAGCCGACTCGCAGCAATTCAAGTATCGGTGCGCGCCATCCTTCTACCTCGTTGACGCCCATCGCCGCCATCGCAAGGTGCGCCTGATAGCCGGTATTCCACATACCAAATAAAATGCATGGTAATGTCGCCAGTACTACGTAGCTCATCACTCGCTTCAGATCAATGGCATCGCGCAAGTGCGGTGATGTACGGGTTACATCTGGCGGCGTATACAAGAAGGTATCAACCATCTCATACAGTGCGTAGTATGATTCGTAGCGACCACCCTTCGCAAAGTGCGGATGTACGTTATCCAGCCAACGTCTCATCGAACCCATTAGCCTTCCCTCTCTATTTTTTCAAGGTTACTTCGCAACGCCGGGCCGTAATCATATTTGCCAGAACACACAAACGCGCAAAGCGCCAGGTCTTCTTCGTCAAGTTCAAGACAGCCAAGCTTTTTTGCCATGTCGGTATCGCTCACCAATAGTGATCGCAACAATTGGGTAGGCAGTATGTCTAGCGGTAACACTCTTTCAAAAATACCAACAGGCACCATCGCCCGTGGACTACCGTTAACCGAGGTGTGAAACTCAAATACACGGCTTGCGCGTTTGAAACTGGAAACAAAGATATTTGCAAACGAATACTTGTCGCTGTTCGGGTTAATCCAGCCCAGTAATTTTCGCTCTCGTCCTTCAGCCAGTATTGAAATCTGGGTATTGTAGCGCCCAAGATAAGCCGCCCAATTATTAGCACGCCTGCCCGACAGCACTGATCCGGAAATAATCCGGCATTCTACTTTTTCGTGGGTGTCATGAACCAGATCTTCAGTGCTGGCACCAAGGCGTGTGCGTAATAACCGTGGTTCGTGTACCACTGGCCCTGCAAGAGCAACAATTCGTTCTAACCATAACTTACCCGTGGTGAACAGCTTACCAATCGCTATCACATCCTGATAACCAATATGCCACACGGTGCGAGTGGCGCTTGCCGGATGCAGATGATGGATATGGGTACCGGGCAAGCCAGCTGGATGCGGTCCGGCAAATTCTGTCACGGCAATATTGGCCGCGCCTGCCGGTGTTGCAACAGTGCTTGCCGGGGCCTTACAGACGTGCACAAAGCCTTCAGTTAACCTTGCGAGCACTTGCAAACCGTTTGAAAAATCATCACTGTATTCAGCAATGATTACTGATGGATCAGCCGCCAAGGGGTTACTGTCCATGGCCGTGACAAAAATTGACGCCGGTGATGTATCTGAATGGGGAATTTTACTGTACGGCCGTGTTCGAAACGCGGTCCATAACCCACTGCTGCATAGCGCAGTGCGAACCTGATCTTGATCAAGTTCTGCTAGTGCATCTGGCTCAACACTGACAACATCTACCGACACATCGGAGAAAGTTTCAGCAGGGTCATCAAGCTTAATAATGACTGATTGAAGTACACGTCGGGCGCCGCGATTAATCGACTCAACAACACCATTACCGGGGCTGGTATATTTCACTGCCTCATCGTGCTTGTCGTTAAACAAAGGCTGACCTATCACTACCCGATCACCTTCTGCCACGGCCATCTTCGGGCGCAACCCCACATAGTCACGACCAATCAGCCCCACGGTCGTCACGAGAGGTGCGGAATGTATAGTCTGGACAGGACTACCTTCAATTGGTAGGTCCAGCCCCTTCTTAATAGTGATAACACTCATCGGAATTTTTGACAGTTAGTAGAAAAATACACAGCAAGTTCCATCAGAAGGTGAGTTAATGAGCTGCCTCATGGGATATCAGGCTTCTCAAAGCAATAAAAGCGCAGAAAAATGTCAATCGGTGCACTTTATTTTTTGGCGCTAACGGGGGTCAAGAGTGTTACAGGGATACACTTTTGTGTGCGACGCAATTAGAATTTCTTTTCGTATTTCGTTTAAAAATACCGCCACACAGAACCGTTTCTTATTATCGGTATCGGTACACGTCACAGTTTCTTTGCAAAAAATGTTAACCACCTTATAGTCCGTATAATTGGCGCTTTAG
>JALZUX010000186.1 GCA_023301405.1 Granulosicoccaceae bacterium
CTTACCCAGTAGTCTTCCCCGACTTGCTCTGCCAGATCTCTGGCGACAACGCGAGCGGCGAACATGTCTTCAAGGCGTAGTCGAACGCCGGTATAACCTTTGTTAAGCTTCAACAAAACAGACGCGTCATCGGCATGCATAATCGCAAAATTTCGATCATACTCAAACATGCCTATATCAAAAATGCCACGGACCGTGAATCGTTTCATGCGAGGCAAAACACCAATCGGGGTAACACTAGCCTCGGGTGTGATCACTGTGATTTTGTCGCCGACTACCGCGCCAAGATACTGAGCCAGCGCACTACCCAGCACGATTTCGAACGACCCGGGTTTGAGATCAGACAATTCACCGGCGATCATGTTTTCGGCAATATCTGATACTTCAGACTCTTGCCCGGGTAACACACCGCGCACCACAATTCCGGTCACCTGCTTGCTTTTTACCACCATCACCTGGCCTTCAACATAAGGCGCAGCGCCAACCACTTGCGGGTGAGACACCGCAGCGTCGGCAAGCTCCTGCCAGTTCTGCATGGGTGACTCAAACAGCGTGACGGTAGCGTGCGATGCCGCACCGAGAATTCTTTCACGCAGTTCTTTTTCAAAACCGTTCATCACTGACATCACCGTGATTAACGCAGTGACACCAAGCGCGATTCCGAGAATCGAAATCAGAGAAATGAAAGAGATAAAGTGGTTTCGTCTTTTCGCGCGTGTGTAACGCAGCCCAACGAACAGTTCATATGGTTGCAGCATGCTTTGAGTATGTGATCGTCCGGACTGAATTAAGGTACAAAGTATGGCTCAATATCGATAAAAGTTGTGTCAGACTTGCATTTACTGCGCATTGCCTGACACTCAAACTATCACCACAGGCCAACGGGTAAGGGTATCACAGGTCGTGCCAGCAACGATGTTGCCAGCATTACCGGTTCTACTGAATACATTGACCCGACACATGGCAGAATGTTCAGGTGACGTACAAATAAACAATACAGGCTTTCACCATGAAATTACTGGTCTTTCAGCACATCGAATGCGAACACCCGGGGCAACTGCGTAAATATCTGGCACAAGACGGCGTTGACTGGGATGCCGTAGAACTGGACGAAGGTGATCCAATCCCTGAACTTGATGCCTATGACGCCCTTTGGGTAATGGGCGGCCCTATGGATGTCTGGGACACCGAACAGCACCCTTGGTTGATTGCTGAAAAACAGGCCATTCGCCGCTGGGTCACCGAACTGCAGCGCCCGTACCTGGGCCTATGCCTTGGTCATCAGTTGCTGGCCGACGCTCTTGACGGCAATTGCAGTAAGCTAAATCCGCCCGAAATCGGCGTAATGGATATTCATCTTACCGACGCCGGAAAAACCGACCCCATATTCAAAGACATGCCCACCTCCCAAAAAGCGCTGCAGTGGCACTCGGTAAAAGTTGACAAATCCCCTTCAGATAGCGTAATTCTGGCAAGTTCACCCGCCTGTGGCAATCAGGCTATGCGCGTTGGCAAAAAGGCGTGGTCAATGCAATACCATGTCGAAGTTGAACCCGACACGGTAGACACCTGGGCCAAGGTGCCTGCCTATCGACAAGCATTGGTGAATACACTTGGTGAACAGGCCCTGCCCGACATGCTGGCCAGCGCCACTGACAACTTAGCCGGCTTTGCGGATAATTCTGCATTGTTGTATCGAAACTTCATGCAGGCGATATAGCCAGGCATCAACAGATCTACCTCTGTAAACCCCAAATCAAAAAGAGCGTACTGCGAAAGTGTCTTCAACTGACGTACAAACGATTGTTATCGGCGCAGGAGTCGTTGGTCTTGCCGTTGCCGCTTCCCTTTCGAAAGCAGGACGCGAGGTCTACGTTCTGGAAGCCAATGCCGCCATTGGCCAGGGCGTCAGTTCTCGCAATTCAGAGGTAATTCACGCCGGTATCTACTACCACCCCGGATCGCTTAAAGCAAAGGTCTGTGTGCGTGGTAAAAAACTGCTTTATGCTCACTGTGAAAAACACAACGTAGCAGCGAAGGCGATTGGTAAGTTGATTGTCGCCACCTCAAACGACGAGCGTGACGCCCTCAACAAGCTTCATCAGCGTGCGTTAAAAAACGGCGTCGATGATACCGTGCTGATTGATAAAGACACAGCCCTTGCTATGCAGCCCGGTCTGCGCTGTGTGGCGGCATTACATTCTCCTTCTACCGGTATCATCGACAGCCATAGCCTGATGGTAAGCCTGCACGGGGAGATTGAAAATCATGGCGGCCTGGTGATCAATCAAACCCCGGTCACCGCCATAGACCCCGCCGGTAATCATTTTAGTGTGTCCACCGGTGGAAACTCGCCAACCAAACTCACATGCACAGAAGTAATAAACTGCACCGGCTTAAACGCAGTGCCGCTAGCCAACAGAATATCTACGCTTGCAACACACTCTATTCCAAAAGCCCGGTTTGCCAAAGGTAATTACTTTAGGTTGCAGGGCCGCGCACCCTTTAATAGCCTTATTTACCCTGCGCCGGTCACCGGCGGATTGGGCGTTCACCTGACTATCGATATCGGCGGGCAGGCACGCTTTGGCCCTGATGTCGAATGGCTGGCTACCGAATCCACTGACCTGACAACATTTTCACAAGATCAATTCGACTACCGTGTGAACCCACAACGAGCTGATCGCTTTTATGCCGCCATTAGAAAATACTGGCCTGATCTTCCAGACAACGCATTGCAACCCGACTACTCAGGCATACGCCCGAAGATTGAACGCAGCGACGGCGGGGAGATTGACTTCGAAATTTCCACCCATGCCACCCATGGTATCAAGGGACTGATCAATCTATATGGCATAGAATCTCCGGGCCTCACATCGTCACTTGCCATCGCCGAAATCGTCACCAGTGCCCTAACCGCATAGAGAATCACCAGCATGACCATACCGTTTACCGCACTTGTTAACAGCCTACCAGCCACTACACCGTTTGTTGGACCGGAAACTATTGAACGCCAACGCGGGGCAATATTCTCCGCACGAATTGGCGCTAATGAAAGTGCGTTTGGCATTTCTCCCAACGCGCTAAAGGCCATGCAGGACAGCCTGATCAATAGCTCATGGTATGCCGACCCGGAAAGCCATGAGTTACGTCAAGCACTGGCTGAAAAACACAATGTATCAATGGACGAAATATGTATTGATAGCGGAATCGATACCCTGCTGGGGCTGACCGTCCGCATGTTGCTTGAACCCGGTCAAAAAGCAGTGACATCACTCGGCGCCTACCCCACGTTTAACTATCATGTTGCAGGCTTCGGCGCACAATTGGTGACGGTACCCTACAACGGTTTTCACGAAGACCCCGAGGCGCTAATCGCCGCGACAAAATCACACAAAGCACCTTTGGTTTATCTTTCCAACCCGGACAATCCCATGGGCACCTGGCACGGTGCAGCTACAATTGACCAAATGATTAACGAGGTCCCGGAGCACTCTGTGCTGCTGCTTGATGAAGCGTATATCGAATTTGCAGACCGTCCGATCGCACCGGCCATAGATACATCCAATCCCCGTGTTATCCGCTACCGAACATTCTCAAAAGCCTATGGCATGGCAGGCCAACGGATAGCCTACGCCATCGCCCATAAAGATCTTATCAGCGGTTTCAATAAAATTCGCAATCACTTTGGACTCAACCGTGTTGCGCAGATCGGCGCTCTGGCCTCAGTTAACGATAATGCTTTCATTCCTGCCGTCAGAGCAGCGGTCAGCAAAAGTCGCGCACAGGTTATGCAGTTTGCCAGTGAACTAGGACTCTATGCGGAACCCTCATTCACTAACTTTGTTGCCGTTAATCTTGAATCTGCTGATCGCGCCAAAGCCATGATTGAACATCTGGCAGACAACAGAGTATTTATGCGAATGCCCGGTGTCGCACCGCTAAACAGTTGTGTCAGGGTCGGGCTTGGCAGTGAAAGCGAATTCGATTTATTTCGTGACGTGTTTAAGTCGGGGCTTTAAGCAGACTTACCTTCAGAGGATCCCGAAACTAACACTGGTGAATTACGTACAATGATTTATCTGCTTAACGCGACGTTTCAACTATCACTGTAACGCCAAAGACCAGAAGACTGATCGAGTGGATTAACTTGCGCGTCTACCGCAGGCCAATTTCACGACAACAAACACGTAGCTCAATGCTTCACTTAAGCGTAGGGTTTATCAATAGAACCCTTACATTTATCTATCTCTGCTTGGTGGAGATTGTAGCCGCAAGCTTTAGCGTATCGAGCGATACTAACGCTAATCCTCCCGACACACCAAATCGTTCATACCACGGAGCACTTCAAGTGTTCGCGGCGCACCGGCAACCTTAAAGCCTAAAACCTCAAAGACCCCAATACCAGTTCAGCGCCCTTTTCTCCGATCATAATCGATGCCGCACAAGTATTAGATGAGGTGACGGTTGGCATAACTGACGCGTCTACAACCCGCAGTCCATCAAGTCCGTGTAATTTCAAATCAGCCCCAACCACCGCCATTTTATCGGACGACGGCCCCATTTTACAGGTGCCAACTAGATGATACCCGGTATTGCCCGTGCGCCGTACGTAGTCAAGAATTTCGTCATCTGATTGCACCTTGTCGCCCGGCGCTTCTTCATTTTTGTAGTGATCTTTAAAAGCTGGTGTATCAAGAAAACGCCTAACCATATGCACGCCCTTTATGGCGATTTTTTGATCGAGTTCAGCTTCAAGGTAGTTTGGTTGTATCTCAGGTGATAGATGAATATCAGGAGAGCGCACTCTCACATATCCACGGCTCTGCGGGCGCATTTGAGTGAAGCCACACGTTACTGCTGGAAAAGTATCAAGCTCATAAACCCTGCCGGGACGATAACTGCCGTGACTGAAGACAAATTGTAAATCAGGACGCCCACTATCATCAGAGGTTTTTTTGATTTGCAGCTTGTTGTCCAATTGAGCTGAATTCAAAAACGCATAGGCAATCGAGGGACTCCATGACAAAATACTTGGTTTGCCTGTCATCCATCGCCACACTTCCCTGCCTAAGCTCAACCCTCTACTTTGCGTATTTAAAGTGTCTGTGTCAGATTTCAGCCGGGCAGCCAATCGAACGAAATAATGATCCTGAAAATTCTCGCCAACACCCGGTAGATGGTGCAGCAACGGAATACCCACAGATTGCAAATGCTCTGCGTCTCCTATTCCTGACAGTTGTAATAGCCTGGTTGAGTTAATCGTCCCCGCACAGAGCAGTACTTCTTTGCGAGCAAATACTT
>JALZUX010000187.1 GCA_023301405.1 Granulosicoccaceae bacterium
GTATCTAGAAATACCGGGATTGGACTCTGCGCCTTAATACGGTAAGTAAATGCGGCGGTCGACACGACTATGTTGTTGCTGACTTGCTCCGTGCGTGATGTGTTCAACAGTGTTTGCTTCAGTGCGCGGCTTTCTGGAATATCAGGACTAGGTATTTGTCCGGCCAGCACTGATTCAGCGGTAATTATTATGGTGCGCTCGACTTCATCACCGGCGCGTAGTTCGGTAGCCGGGGATGACCATTGCTCTTCAAGCTGTAGATCACTGGCAGGTAGCCACCACTGTCCGCTGTCAACCATGGCTGGCAGTACGTTCAGACTTATTTGCTCCACAGACCGTGACATCTCAGCGCGCTCAACGCGTGATTTTGTCGCTGTGCCGGCCCACTGGATACCACCTAGGTTGAGCAGGCCTGATTGAGCAGGGAATAGTAGATACTGCCATTGAGTGCGAAACCAGTCTTTGTTGTCGTCTTTAAAGGTTCGACGATTTTCCAGTAACACCCGCGTTGCAAACCCGGAGAGTTCCGGCAGGCTGATTTTTTCGTTGTTGATCGGGTAGCGATGAAGCAATTCAATCGTGAACAGCACCTGTTGATTAACCAGCGGTGTTTCAGGTGTCAACGTGGTGCTGATTTGAAAATCATCGGTGACCGGCTGCCAACTGGGGCGGGCTTCATTAAGCACCGTCACATGCACAGAGTTTGATGTTATGTCACCTGCCAGCAGTGGCCCGATCACCGTCAGGCCAGTGTTGGTAGGAATGAGATCAATGCGCTTAATCGCGATTTCAACGACCTTGCCTTTGATCACCGCGATGCGGGTGCCACCGGTTTCGCGAACCACCGTGTTGTTCGCTGCAAGCGGTGTGAAATCGATAGGGTCTAGTAACCCGCTTGACTCAACCTCGAGCACAATGACATCGCCCGGATATATTTCAGTGCTGTCGAGCGATAGCTTTATATAAGCTTGTGATGATTGTGCGAGTGATTGCCCACTAAGCGCAAGCGCAGCAAGTAGCAAAACGTAAAACAGCGTCTTTACCATGGGCTGCCACCTTCGGGTGCATTTTGCCCGCTCGCCTGTCGCCGTGCTATTTCAAGTTCAATTCTTTTCTGCAGGTATCGCTTTGCATCATGGTTAATCTGGTTCAGCCATTGCTCATCGGCTTGTGCGGCTTCAAGGCTCGCACGCATGCTGGCGGCTTGCGCATCACTGGTAGAATCACTGCCTTCGGCGCCGGTAGACGGGTTGCTTTGTTCTTGTGTGTCAGCCTCGGTGCCTTTGGTTGTGCCACCGTCCGGGTCACCATTGTCTTCCATGGTGTCATCGCTGCCTGCTTCGCTGCTGTCGCCGGCAGCGACGGCCTCGGGGGCCGGGCCGCGATCATCGGTATCTCCCTCGCGATCTTCTCCGGTGTCTTCTCTGTCTTGCGGTTGGTCGCTTTCTTCATCATTGCTGCCACCGGGTTGTTCATCGCCATCGCTTTCAACCCGGTCAATTTCATCGCCTTTGCGCTCAAGGGCAGATTGACCTTGGTCGTCTTTTTTACTGCTTAACAACTTGCGCATTAAGTCGGCGTTAAAGCGTGCGTCTTCAAAGTCAGGTTGCTTGACCAGTGCCTGTTGATAGGCTTCCAGCGCCAGTGCGTAGTAGCTCATCTGTACATAGGTATTGCCAAGGTTGTGTAGTGATGCGGCGTCATCAGCGCGGATAAACGCTTCGGCCGCACGCCACCATTGTGATGACCGATATAAGGCAATACCTTTCCAGGAAGGGTCGGTGTAGATCTCTGCTGCTTCAGCATGGTTGCCTTGCTGAAACAACCGGTGCGCGATTAGGTTGTCATCAGCAAAGCCAATAGTCACAGGTGCCAGTGCGATAGACGCTGCCACTAACGCCTTTAGTGAAAGCCTGACATACTGACAGTTGAGTTGCCTCATCTGATTTCCCGATAAAACATTAATAATAAAAGCGGGAGCACCAGCAATAATATCCAATGTGACTGATTCGACCAGCGTAGCGTGGTAATACCGGTTTGTGTCAATAGGCTATTGTCAAAGTTCAGTTTGTTCAGCGATAGCTTATTAAGCGAAATACGCCCAAGCGCGTCAGCGACAATTATGTTTCCCAGCCCGCTTTCGGCAAGCTGGCTGGCAACGGTTAAATCAAACGGTGCGGCGTTGGTTGAGTCATCACTGCCAAACAAAATTAAGTCGGTTTGATGGCCAAGTGCTGCAAGCCTTGCGATGGCCGCATCTGAGCGTGTATTAAAACCTCCCGTGTCACTCAGGATAAAAAGGCGGGCATTGACCAGTTGGCTGCTGTCGATCACTGACCAGGCCAGTGACAAAGCGCGGGTCAGATTTGAGCCGTCTGACGGGATAATACCGTACTCAAGCAAGTTGGCATTTTCATAAAAGTTTGCGGTATCAAACGAGGGCGGGGCAATGATAAACGCATCGCCCGCATAGATAATTAACGTGGTTGAGTTTGCATTGGCTCGTGATGCCAGCTCAATAGCGGCGTCACGCATAGCGGAGATCCGTGAGGGCGTCACGTCAGTCAGTGACATAGACCGCGAAACGTCTGCCAGTATTATCCAGCCCTGGGTATGACGAAATGTTTCAGCGTCTGCGGTGGGCACCACGGGGTTGCTTAACGCAACACAGGCCAGTGCCGCAATCAGGAAGCCATAGTTCCGTTGGTTTTTGGCGATGTGTGCCGGCAACAGATAACGAAGTACATTGGCGTGTAGTACCCGTTGCCAGTCACTGCGATTAGGAGTGGCGGTGACGATAAACGCCACTAGCAGCAGGCTGGCGGGCAATAGCCACCAAGGTTGCAGCAACACTATTTTGTCCATCGTGAGATTCTGCTGAGCAATAGTATAATCAAGGTAAAAATAAACAGCAGCCAAATAAAAGCCTGGCGCAGATCCACCTTAATGATCAATGGCGGGGCAGTTTGCTCACTGCTTTCCATGGTATCGATTTCACTGTAAATGGCGCTAAGTTCATCTGTTGTCTGGGCGCGAAAAAAGCGCCCGCCGGATACTTGCGCAACATCTTTTAAAGTGTCTTCATCCAGATCAGCAGCGGCTGACTGAAACTGTTGCTGAGCGTTTGCGCTGGAATCACTGCCAAGCCCGATGGTGTAGACCCTGATGCCCAGCGTTTTTGCCAGTTTGGCGGCATCTTCGGGCTCTGCGGTGCCGGCGTTATTGGTGCCGTCAGATAGCAATACAATAGCTTTGTCTGTGGCAGGATCATCACGCAGGCTGTGTATGGCAAGGCCCATTGCGTCGCCCATCGCAGTGGTTCTGCCCGCCATACCAATGCCACTGCTTTCCAGCACGTGCACCACAGATGATAAATCATAGCTTAACGGAGAACCGATGAACGCTTCAGAGCCAAACATCACCAAGCCCACACGATCACCAACTCGATTAGAAATAAAGCGACTGGCAATGCCCTTAACTACAGTGAGGCGATCAACGGCTTCATCATTTATTGAAAAGTCTTTTCGTTCCATGCTGGTCGAAAGATCAATAAGTACTGACATGGCACGACCACTAGCT
>JALZUX010000188.1 GCA_023301405.1 Granulosicoccaceae bacterium
GCCTTTCTGTATTCATCATCAAGGTTCCCGGCGCTACGATCAATTTTTTCAACTCGGTTGCGCCCATTGTCCTTAGCACGATAGAGAGCACTATCAGCCAGTTTGACCGTGTGAGTCTGGTTTGGACTCCCCAGGAGTTCCTCTGCCACGCCTATACTTATAGTGACAATACCGTAGGATGATAAGATATGCTCTATCTTAAGTTCGGCAATAGCTAAACGAATATGTTCAGCGGCAATGCTGCCACCAGCGGTTTCTGTTTCCGGCAATATAACTAAGAATTCTTCCCCGCCATATCGATACACAGAGTCCGTATTTCTTATAGTTTTACTGATTTTTGAAGCGACTTTGATCAGTATTTCATCACCTTTCTGATGCCCATAATGATCATTGTAAGTCTTGAAATTATCTATATCGATTAACAGAATGCAGTATGGCCTGTTATAACGTAGCGCCCGATTTAGAACGCCTTGCAAAGCTAAATCCATTGCTCGACGATTTCCGATATTGAGTAACGGATCAACCAGGGTGAGCTGCTCAAGCTTAGATATGGCATTCTCAAGATCAACAGTGCGCTCAACGACTCTCCGTTCAAGCTCTGCTTTCTGAGCTTCAACACTATAGTTGTGAGCTCTCAGCACATCAGATTGAGTGATAATTCCGCATACTTCATTGGCTTCATCTAAGACAAGCAATCTCCGCAAACGATTGCTTGTCATAAGGTTAAGTGCATCTTGCGTTTCGGAGCTTTGCGATATGTAAATTATATCACTTGATATAAGCTCTCCCAAGTTTACTAAGCGTTCACCGTTATCCAACCGGGAAACCATTCGGGTGAAGTCACGGTCGGTAATAAACCCCACTGGCTTTTTGTCAACCACCAACAGACAAGAGATGCTAGAATCCAGTAAATGCTGGGCTGCTTCAATTAGCGAGGTACGAATTGGAACAGTCGACACTGAGGTGCTCATGAAATCGCGAACAAGTATTTTCACAGGGTCGCTACCCATGCAACGCGATTGTGATTTTCACCGGCTCTAAAAGGCTGAACATCGGCGACTAAAGTAAAATAATAAACACTGGTTTTCTGCATAATACTGTAAAAATTGTGAATACAGGACTTTGCCTTGCGCTTCAGTAATACTTTAAGATAGTTGCATATTCTTTTTTTAGTTTCCATATGACATCACGCCTATCATTCCCTTTTACGCAATTCATTTCCGCCAGACCAGACATAATTTAATAGTAGCTAACTGGAAATGAAATAGGTCATAAAGCGTCATTTCCAACGTTGGCACACGCCAACATCCTGACTGTTATATGGACTATCGGCAAAGATTCGAAATTATGAGACGTCATCGAAAAAAAAACACTTGACGGTTTTACTTCCAAAGGCTGATTTACTCTGGAACAGCTTTTTTATTTACTAAGTATCGGGATAGCGCTAAGAAAATTATTATACAAACTTATTAAAATTACAGCGACAGACACCACACAGAACGCCAGAGCTCAAACCACAGCCAATTTTTGAATTTTAAATAAGTCAAAATGACATTATTTTCACACTTTTATGACTTTACGTGACTCAATTTTTTGATTCAGTTTTCCAGTGGTATCATACAGAGAGACTACATCATTACCAATATACTGCCTGATTATCCCTAATGATTGCCGGGTAATTTTAAGTCTCTGATTTACTAGCCCTGCATTTTCGCGGTTTCTTGAATGGCATCTTTCTATAGCAGCTAGAATTTCAGGGGTATAATCCTCTCTGTAACTGCCGCTTTCACGAGCTAACAAGGCGATCAGATTATTCTTTTTCTCGGCTAAATATTCAATCTTTTCACCTGGTGGTCCAAGAAGTAATTCTTTTTCTTTACTTAATATATTTTCCAGTTCTTGAATCGTTTTGCTTATTAATTGGTTTTTATCACTTATCACGGTCTATTGATTCCCACATTATTTCAAGGGTTTGCTGTCACTAGATTTCTATCTAGCACAGTAGCACTAAGCATTTTTCCTGATCTTGTATTTCGAACTCTGATTGTTTGCTGAGAATACCCATCTCCCAACGCTTCAACTTCAGCATCAACACTGATTGTGCCGCCAGTTGAAATCATCTTGACAAGATCTCCACGCCGAACAAGCAACGGTAATTCAAGCATCTGACTGGATAACGGTGTGTTAGGTGAGATGTTTCTATTGAACACATGACCAATCAAATGTTCATAATTACCGACAACCTCTCTACGCACCGACAGGATATCGATATTCCTTTTGGTTATCATGCTTGAATTAAGTATCTGGCCGGCACTGACCTGCCTGTTAACCAACGCAATCTCTTGAAACTGCTTAACCGCTGTTTGCAAAAACACCTTCCACTTTACGGTGCCTTCGCACCTTAAGCCAACCGGCATACGTCGCAGGTTTGTTGGGTTATAGGGCCAAAACGCCTTAATTTCCCCGTCACAGTGACGCAATCGCAGCCTGCTGTCTGGCTCTGCAATTTCAATTTTATACTCGCCTTCTTTATCTTCATTGATCAAAAACGACTGCAAGAAATTGTCAGCGATTTTCTTAAGATGTTCGAGAGATTGTTTCTCTTGGGAGGCTTTAATATCACCAGCCACCGCGCATAATGCCACGGTCATAGAGAGTGAAATTACTAAGGTATATTTAGTTAACATTTTGCCAGAGCGGCAAATAGAGTGCCATCAAAAGACACTGAACAAAGGTATTCCAAACACATTTTTTGGATAGACCAGCAATGAATATATGTTATCTACTTCACAGTGGTTTTGAGAACATGTTGGCAAAAAAAGTGAATGGACTTCAAATATCTGAAAAACAGTAGAACAAAAAATACTACAGATGATAGCGGAAAAATTTAATTTTTCTGTGTTCTTTTTTGAGTTCGGTAATTTTTGTTTTCTAACACATGGATAGTCAATTGTCTCTTAATCTCGATAGTTACTTAGGAACCCATGCCACTGCAATGATCGTACGATCAAAAAGAGCAACGGTATTGGCAAACAATTTAGCCAACGCGGATACGCCCGGCTACAAAGCTCAGGATTTATCTTTCAAGAACATCCTGAACAAGCAATCTGACAATCAAATTAGCTTAAGTGGAAACAACAAAAGCCATATAGGTACCTTACAAAGCGCAACACTAAGTCCAACGGTAATGTACCGCGTTCCCACCCAGACATCGCAGGATGGCAATACAGTTCAAACTGATATTGAAAAAAGTGCATTTACAGAAAATGCTATTCGTTATCAGGCCAGTCTGCAATTCACACAAAGCCGCGTCTCCGGACTTATAAAGGCGATCAGAGGCGAGTAAGGGGACTCTTTCCTTTTTATGTATTCAATTACCCCGTGATGCATGTAATCACTAAAATTAGCAGGATTCACGAATTATGAACTTATTCAATATATTCGACACAACAGGCCATGCCTTGAATACGCAGAATATTCGTTTGAATATTATTGCAAGTAACATTGGTAATGCCAACACCGTAGCAAGCAGTCCTGATGAAGCTTATAAGGCACTTAACCCGATATTCAGTCAAGCAATTGATCAGGCAACTGGCCTGACAGACGGTAGCGTTGCGGTACAAAGTATTGAAACCAGTGACCGACCCCACCCCATGTTATATCAACCGGATAACCCTATGGCAGATGAGAACGGATACATCTATCAATCAAATGTTAATTCCATAGAAGAGATGGCAAACATGATCGCCGCATCACGAAGCTATCAGACCAATGTAGAAGTCGTTAACACATCAAAGACGTTAATGCTTGAAACCATTCGAATGGGGAGATAACCATGGACATACCCGTCATTGATACATCAATCTTTGATATTCCGGCGACAACAACAAACCCACAACTGCCCGCCGCCAACGAAACCAAATCAACTGAACTTGACCAGGATTCGTTCATGAAGCTGATGCTCACGCAGTTAGAGTATCAGGATCCACTTAAGCCAGTGGACAATACAGAATTTATCGCACAAACCGCACAATTCAGCAGTGTCGCAGGTATCAATTCAATGCGTGATTCACTCGATAAGTTCGTAGCGGATCAAAGCAGCCTTAAGACTCTGTTCTCAGCAAACCTGCTGGGTAAAACCGCAATGATTACTACGTCTGAAATAAGCCTGAAAGAAAATACCCCAATCGATATCGAGTACACGCTACCACAGCAGGCCGAGTCTGTGAGTGTATTGGTACTTGATCAGACGGGTGCCATCGTCCAAAGAAAAGAACTAGGTACACAGGGTCAAGGCACTCATACATTTACTTGGGATGGCATCGGCGACGACGACTCTCAATTAGCGCCCGGGGATTACTCCATTCGAGTCGAGTATCCGAATTCGCTGGGTGACAACACCGCAGCGCAAACTAGCATTGCAACCAAAATTGACAGTGTCAGTTTTGGAACCAGTGGCACAGGGTCTGTGCTTACGACAAGTGAAGGCAGAGAAATACAACTGTCAGAAGTAACCAAAATTAAAAATACCTAAGGGGAGATCAGCGTGACTTTAAAAGTATCAAATGTAGCACTAACCGGACTACGAGCTGCAGCTAGCAGGCTGGCAACAACCGCCAACAACGTGGCCAACGCTTCAACATCGGGATTCAAAAGATCAGAGGTGAACTTTGGAGATCTATTTACCGAAGGCGGCACAGTGGGAAAAGGTGTAACAGTCACCAACATAAGCCAACAGTTTATTCAAGGTAGCATCACTAATACTGACAACATCATGGATTTATCTATTACCGGGGACGGGTTCTTCCGACTCAATGATAAAGGGACCACCGTCTATTCAAGAGCGGGTAATTTCGCTGTCGATAGAGATGGCTTTATTGTTAATGGACAGGGCCAGAAATTAACCGGCTTTCCCACGGATGCCACCGGGGAACTCACTGCTGGTCTTGCCGATATCCGCGTAGACGAGGCCAACACCCCACCAAAGGCGACCACCTTTATTGATATCAGTATGAACCTTGATGTCTCTGCCGAACCATCACGGGAATTTAATGTGAACGACCCTCAGTCGTATACCTATGCGGCCCGAATGCCTGTTATTGATTCACTGGGAAACTCGCACCTTACCAACATTTACTTTAGAAAAGAGGACGCTGAGAACACATGGAGAGCATACACATTCGTAGGCGATCAGGAGATCAGCCCTGAAGGCGGCGATATGTATGAATTTGATACCACAGGTCAACTCACCAGCATCAACGGCACCGACAACACCATAATAACTCAAGCGTCATTTATTCCAGCACCGGGCACCGAGCCGATGGAACTTACGTTTGATCTTGCTAAAACCACACAATACGAAGAATCAACCGGTGTAAACGAGTTAACACAAAATGGCTTCGCCGCTGGCCGCCTTACCGGTGTGCAGGTGGACGAATCTGGAACCATATTCGGGCGCTATACCAACGAACAGCTCGCCACCTTAGGTCAAATTACCCTAACCAAGTTTCGCAGCCCGCAAGGCCTTTCGCAAAATGGCAATACCAGTTGGGCTGAAACTCTGGCGTCGGGTGAGTCTATCACTGATATCCCGGGCAGTTCATCGTTAGGCTTCATAAACCCGGGAACGCTTGAAGATTCTAACGTGGATATAACCGAAGAACTGGTGAGCATGATCGGTACGCAACGAAGCTACCAGGCTAACTCCCAGGTAATCAGCGTTGCCGATCAAATGACTCAAACCATCATGAATATCAGACGGTAATCGTTTAGCAGTAACACGGTGAGATCAAGGAAAATATAATGGACCGAATGGTTTTTGTCGCCATGAATGGCGCTAAACAAGTGATGACCCAACAGGCCATCAATAATAACAATCTGGCGAACATAAACACCACCGGTTTTCGTGCGGACATGAGCGTATCGGTAGCGGCAGAGACCACTGCCGATTCGCCTGAAACACGTTTATTTTCAATCAATAAAAGCATGGGAGTCAGCTCAAGACCCGGTGATGTATATACCACTGGCCGGGCCTTGGACGTTGCCATTAATGACAACGGATACATTGCTGTTCAAGATGAGGAAGGCGGCGAAGCATACACCCGCAACGGGGAGATGGTCATAGGTCCGGGCGGGCTACTGCAAACAGCCGGTGGTTATTCAGTGCTTGGTGAAGGCGGCCCCATTGCGATACCACCCCACGAGCAACTGGAAATCGGTAAAGACGGTACGATCTCTATCAAAGCCCCGGGGCAAAATGCATTGATACAACTTGACCGCATCAAGCTTGTCAGCCTTGAAGACGGCACCGTTTCAAAAACAGACAATGGCTTGTTGAAATCAAGCGCCGAAGCAGTGGTGGACGGACAAGTCACTGTCACAGGGGGAGCGCTGGAATCCAGCAACGTTAACTCTGTAGAAGCTCTGGTTAACATGATCTCACTGGCAAGACAATATGAGATACAAATCAAGCTGATGAAGGCTGCAGAGGAAAACGAAACGGCCTCCACTCAAATGTTAACTATGCGTTAATAATCAAAATAATATAAACACGGACACACAACATGAACAGTGCACTATGGGCAGCAAAAACCGGCTTAGATGCGCAGCAAACGCGCATGGCAGTGATTTCAAACAACCTTGCTAATGTTAATACCACCGGCTTTAAAAGAGACCGTGCATTATTTGAGGACTTAATGTACCAGACAGTACGGCACCCGGGCACTAACACCGCACAGGACAGCGTGTTACCCAGCGGGTTATCAGTAGGTACCGGCGTACGAGTTGTCGCCACACAAAAATTGCATACGGCAGGTGGCCTGCAGATCACCGAAAACCCGCTTGACCTTGCTGTGCAAGGCCGCGGTTTTTTTGAGATACAAATGCCTGACGGTACTACCGCATACACGCGTGATGGCTCGTTTCAGATTAATGGCGATGGCACCATGGTGAACTCAAGTGGCTATACACTTCAACCCAGCATCTCAATACCACCAGACTCAGAACAAGTAACTATTGGCCGTGACGGTACGATTTCTACCATGATCGCAGGCGCCACCACCACCAGTGTCATTGGCAACCTTACTGTTACTGACTTCGTTAACCCATCGGGTCTCAGACCTCTTGGTGGCAACCTGTTTGCTGAAACTGCCGCCAGTGGAGCCGCACAGTCAGGAACCCCCGGCCTAAACGGTGCCGGCCACCTGATCCAAGGCTCGGTTGAGACATCAAACGTTAATATTGTTGAAGAATTGGTCAGCATGATCGAAACCCAACGCGCCTATGAAATAAACTCCAAGGCGATATCCACCACTGACAGCATGCTGCAGTTTGCCAACAATAACTTATAACCAGATGGTGATGAAACTCTGATGAATCAATTGTCCAGCACTAGCTTGCTACTAATTCTAACGCTTAACCTAGGTGCTTGCGGGGTGATGACGCCGCAATCACCACCTGAGCTTGAGCACAAATTATTAGTGCCTACTGCAGTTAAATCAGTCTCACCGCCACTGCAGAACGGTTCGATCTATCAAGCACACAACAGCAGACTATTATTTGATGATCTGAAAGCACGCCGGCCAGGAGATTTAATCACCGTTATTCTTGATGAAAATACCGTTGCTGCTAAATCAGCAAGCACACGGTCAAGTAAAGATACCTCTATTGATATACCTGTGCCGACCATACTCGGCACAACGCTCAGTAACAATAATCGACCATTAAGCACCAGCCTTGAAGGCAGCAATTCTTTTAGCGGCGCGGGTGACAGCAACCAAAGCAATAGCCTTAATGGCAACATCACAGTCACTGTGGTTCAAATAACCGATACCGGTAACTTGATCATTAAAGGTGAAAAGTTATTAACATTGAATTCCGGTCATGAGGTCATCAGCATCAGCGGTGTTGTCAGGCCCACTGACGTGACGCCCGACAACACCGTGATCTCAACCCTGATCGCCGACGCAAATATTGTCTATAGCGGACGCGGATTGATCGCAGACAATAACCGCGCTGGCTGGCTGACCCGCGCTGTCAATAGTAAGTTTTGGCCATTTTAGATCAATGATCACAATCAGCCACGCCACGCTTTAACATCAGACGAAGGATTTACCAATGCCAGACTATCAAACAAGCAGCCCATACGGACTCATGCCTTCTCTGCCACGAATCAATTTCTATATGCTCAAAATTAGAGCGATCCAGCTTGTGCTGCTAACGCTGCTAACACTCGGGTCAATCACACCAGCCGCCGCCGCAGAAAGAGTTAAAGATCTAGCATCTATTTCGGGAGTTCGGGAA
Organism: Granulosicoccaceae bacterium; assembly: GCA_023301405.1. Classification (GTDB taxonomy): domain Bacteria; phylum Pseudomonadota; class Gammaproteobacteria; order Granulosicoccales; family Granulosicoccaceae. The sequence goes on from JALZUX010000188.1 coordinate 8,302, forward strand.
AACCAACTACTGGGTTACGGGCTGATCGTCGGTCTGGATGGTACAGGCGACAAAACAGTACAATATACAGAGCAAAGCCTTAAAAGCATGCTTTCACAGTTTGGAGTGACTATACCCCCGGGCCAAACACTTAACCCGAAAAACGTTGCATCGGTAACCGTTCATGCGACCATGGCGGCGTTCGTAAAACCCGGACAACGCATAGACGTAACGATTTCATCTCTTGGTAATGCCAGCTCACTGCGTGGTGGCACCTTATTAATGACCCCACTTAGAGGTGCTGATGGTGAAGTTTATGCCATTGCCCAAGGTGATATTTTTGTTGGTGGATTCAGCGCATCCGGCGCTGACGGCACTGCTGTTCAGAAAAATATCACCAGTGCTGGCAGAATTCCTAATGGAGCAACCGTTGAACGCGCCGTTGGCAGCGCCCTGTTTAACAACTCAGGAGAAATCACCTTAAACCTTCACACTCCGGACTTCACTACCGCCGAACGCCTGGTGATTGCCATCAACGATAAAATCGGTATGCGGCAAGCTGTTGCCTTAGATGCTGTATCAGTTGTGGTTCAAGGGCCTACCGATCCCGCGGTGAAGGTACAGTTTATATCGTTGCTTGAAAACATTGAGCTTACTCCAGCAAAATCGATCGCCAAGATCATTGTCAATGCACGCACAGGCACAATAGTGATAGGCGAACACGTCACTGTCATGCCGGCGGCGGTATCTCATGGCAATCTTACCGTCACCATTAATGAAAATGTTCAGGTTAATCAGCCTGCACCGCTGGCCAACGGCGAGACCGCAATAACCCCTAACACTAATATAGAAATTGAAGAACAAAACGGTACATTGCGCACCATACCTAAAGGGGTCACCTTAAACGAAGTGGTAAAAAGCCTTAATGCAGTTGGCGCTTCAACGTCAGACTTGATCGCGATACTTGAAGCGCTAAAACAACTGGGTGCACTGCGCGGCCAACTGGTGATTATGTAAATGATTACGACTAACTCAGTGTATCAATTGCTTTCGCAATCCGGCGTACCAGTATCTAGTCCCGGTCAACCGGTTGCTGGCGAATTAGCAACTGGCCAGAAGGAAACTGACAATAGCAAGCAAGCAATCGCTTCCGATCAGGAAGCTCGAGACACTGCAAAGAAGTTTGAGTCTCTACTAATCCATACCATGCTAAAAAACATGCGAGCTGCAAGCAGTGAAAACCCACTGATCAACTCTGACCAGCTAGAACTCTACAATGACATGTTTGACCAGCAAATTTCAAAAGACATGGCGAGCAACGGCTCATTTGGTGTTGCTGACGTCATCTATCGTCAACTAACCGCCAATACTACAGACTTACCCGATCCCGAAAATATTCGCAACTTATCTGCCATTGATACAAATAGCAGAGCACACTTAATCAGCCACACACAATCCCTTCCGACTACCCAGGAAAAATCAACCCCTCAGCAGTTTATCGACAAAATCAGATCACAGGCAACAACAACCGCCCAACAAATTGGAACATCACCAGAAACCATTATGGCAATTGCCGCATTGGAGACAGGCTGGGGAAACAGTGTTCCTCTGAACCCGGATGGTTCTAGTAGTAACAATTTGTTTGGTATCAAAGCGGATTCAAGTTGGACCGGCCCACGATCTATATCCCAAACCAATGAATTTAGAGATGGAACCCGCACCCTGGAGTACGCTGCATTTCGATCATACCCGGATGAACGCCAATCGATAGAGGATTTCGGAAATTTCTTGCAGGAAAACCCGCGTTACCAGCAAGCGTTATCAACAGCTGGTGATGCAGAAAACTTTGTAAACGAGCTACAGCGTGCCGGCTATGCGACAGATCCTAAATATGCAAACAAAGTTATTTCGGTGATGCAACAGGTCAATAGTAATATCCAATAGATATAGTTAGTCGCACTCGAATTCTTTTTTTCAGTCCCGACATACCGCTTGCAAAATTACTGACAGTTAAGTTTACTATTTAATGTAATTTCTACGTATCTTTGTCAAGCCTTTGTTTAATATGCCGATATATCTCTTGTAATCACGGAGAAATATCAGTATGGCAAACGCTATAAATATAGGCTTAAGTGGACTCAAAGCCGCAAGCAGCGGTATTGCAACAGCAAGCCATAACATTGCCAATGTCGGTACAGAAGGCTTCACTCGCCAACGCAATATCTCAGTCACAGAGAACCCCCAATTATCGGCGTCAGGGTATTGGGGCTCCGGGGTAACCACTGGCAATATAGAAAGAATTCAAGACAGCTATGTTGCCGCTCAGCTGCAATCACAAAGTGCCGAACTGGGGCGGGTTTCAACCGTTAGCACTATGGCGCAACGTATTGAAACCCTGGTTGCTGGAAGTGGCATTGACGCGGCCCAAACCGAATTTTTCAACTCACTTGAAGACGCCGCCAATAACCCGCATTCAGTGGCACAGTCAAATAATGTTATCGAGGCAGGCAAAAATCTAGCGAGTCAATACAACTACCTGGACTCGCAGCTGGATACCATACGCAGTGACGTTAACAAAAACATTCAAGCCGAAGTGAGTGAAATTAACAACCTATCGCAAGGTATTTACGAGCTCAACAAGCAAATATCCACCGCTACTGTATATAGCTCAGGCAGTCCCCCAAACGATCTACTTGATCGTCGCCAAGAATTAATCAAGCAACTTTCAACTCATGTTGGCACCAACACGCTGAATCGCGGCGATCATGCCATTGATGTATCTACCGCCAATGGTATTCCGCTGGTGTCTATCGCTGGTGCTCATAAGCTTGTATCCATGCCTAGTAGCACTAACACGATGACGCAAACTGTAGCCATCCAAACAAATCAGGGGAATGAAGAATTTTCCTTACTGCTTAGCGGGGGCAACCTTGGCGGTCTAATAGAGTTTCAAAATGAATTGCTGGAACCCACCCGTCAACATTTGGGTCGATCTGCTACCGTAATTGCGGAAAGTTTCAACAGTACTTTCCAGGCAGCGGTGACAGACCCCGACGCCAAGCTATTTTCAATTACCCCTGCCATCACTCACAGCAATGCGCACAATATTGGCACAGGTACCGCCCGCGCCACGTTGCTGGATACCGCATTAATGAGTACATCCGATTACACCATTGATTTTGACGGAGCGGCATACACCCTTACTCGCTTAACCGATGGCAATAGTATTTCAGGTCCAGCTTCACTCTCAATGGATGGAATACAGTTTTCTGTATCGGCTGGAGCGGTGGCGGGCGATTCATATTTGGTAAGACCAGGCGGCAATGCAGCTGCAACACTATCAATTGACGACTCCTATGCGGCACAACTTAGCAGCCTTCAGCCAGGCGCCAACCCGGTACCTGTTGTAGAAGCACTGGCAGAATTACGCAACGTAAAGCTATTTGATGAGCAAACAGCCACCATAGGAGAGCAATTCTCTAGCCTGTTGATTCAAGTGGGTTCAAGTGTTAGGACCGCCATTAATCAAGAGCAATCAATGCAACAAATCTACAACGACACCACTGCCCGCCGCGACAGCGTTTCAGGCGTTAGCCTGGATGAGGAAGCCGCTGCTCTTCTTATGTATCAACGTAACTACGACGCTTCTGCAAAGGCCATCGCCGTAGCAAACACGATGTTCGACACTCTGATGGCTACTATTAACAGGATCTAACTAATGCGAGTTACCCAAAATACAACTATCCGGCTTTATACACAACAAACACAAGATGCTCGCCAGACCATCGCAAAGCTGCAAGAACAAATAGCAAGCGGGCAGCGCCTTCTACAGCCTTCCGATGATCCATTAGGCGTTGG
>JALZUX010000189.1 GCA_023301405.1 Granulosicoccaceae bacterium
AAATCTCGTATCCGAGGAATTGCAATTGTAATTAAGCGGTCGAGGAACTCATACATGTGATTCCTGCGCAGCGTCACCTTAGCCCCGATAGGCATATCATCGCGAATTTTGAAGCCCGCTATTGATTTACGCGCCAGCGTCACAACTGGCTTTTGCCCACTGATTTGAGTTAGGTCAGCAGTCGCTTTTTCTACAATCTTCTTATCACCGACCGCTTCCCCAATCCCCATATTCAGGGTGATCTTCTGTAAGCGGGGTATTTCCATCACACTTTTATAACCGAACTCTTTAATCAGCGCCGGTGCGATGGTCTCTTTATATGTTTGTTCCAACCTGGTCATAACATTTCACCCGCCGACTAGACGGTCTCACCATTTGATTTAAAGATGCGTACTTTTTTTCCGTCATCAAGTACTTTAACGCCAACTCTTCCGCCTTTACCCGTTGCCGGGTTAAAAACCATCAGGTTTGACAGATCTATGGGCATTTCTTTGTCGATAATACCACCGGTAACCCCAGCATTCGGATTGCCCTTCTGGTGCTTCTTAACAACGTTTACGCCGTCAACCACTGCGTGGTCGTTCGCAACTTCGCGCACTGTACCACGCCGGCCCTTGTCTTTTCCTGTTGTGACGATCACATCGTCACCTTTTAATATTTTGCGCATTGCTTTATCCGCGGTGCTTGCAAGTGAGATCGAGTTATACGACCGTGCTAAAGAACTTCTGGAGCGAGAGAAACGATTTTCATGAACTTCTCGTTCCGCAGTTCGCGGGTCACAGGCCCGAATATTCTAGTTCCAATAGGCTCTAGCTTTGCATTCAGTATCACCGCAGCATTGCCGTCGAACCGAATAGTAGAACCATCGGAGCGTCTGACGCCCTTCCGAGTTCTTACAACAACCGCGTTGTAAACCTCACCTTTTTTTACCTTACCGCGTGGAATCGCATCTTTGATACTTACCTTGATGACATCGCCAACTCGTGCATAACGACGGCGAGATCCTCCAAGTACCTTGATGCACTGCACGCTTTTTGCACCGCTATTATCTGCCGCAGCCAAAACCGTTTGCATCTGAATCATTGTTCTATACCTTGCTTAACACTAAAGCCTAAACGGCTTTGGTGATGATCTCGTCCAGAATCCAGGACTTTGATTTTGACAGTGGGCGACAAGCCTTAATTCTAACTACATCACCTATGTTCACCGCGTTCGCGTCATCGTGAAACATATACTTTGTAGACCGCGTGATGTACTTACCGTACATCGCATGTTTTACTCTGCGCTCTACTACAACGGTACCCGACTTTTCCATTTTGTTACTCACTACCCGACCTGTGACGGTTCGTTGTAGTGGTGTCTTCTCTTCACTCATGACGCATCACCTGAACGCTTCTTTTCCGTGATAATAGTTTTTACCCGGGCGATATTTTTCCTGGCTACATTAAACAAATGTGGGCGAACCATTTGGCCACTACCCATCGCCATACGAAGATTGAATTGTTCTTTTCGTAGAGATACTAATTCTTTCTCAAGATCAGCAATCCCTTTAGCACGAAGATCAGCTGGATTCATCATGCTACCGTCCTTATTACAAAACTAGTTTGAATTGGTAATTTGGCCGCCGCACGTGAAAAAGCCTCTCTGGCAATCTCTTCTGACACGCCTTCCATTTCATAAAGCACGCGGCCCGGCTGAATCTTTGCGACCCAGTATTCCACGTTACCCTTACCCTTACCCATTCTTACTTCAATAGGTTTTTTAGTTACTGGTGTGTCTGGAAAGATGCGGATCCAAATTTTCCCACCACGCTTAATATGCCGGGTCATAGCCCGCCGAGCCGACTCAATTTGCCGTGCGGTAATTCGTCCGCGACCTATTGCCTTCAGGCCATACTCACCGAAGCTAATTTTGTTGCCAGACTGCGCAAGACCGCGGTTGCGACCCTTGTGCTGTTTCCTGAATTTAGTACGTTTAGGTTGTAACATAATAGGAACCTAGGCGGAAGCCGCTTGCTTTGAAGATTCACCACCGCGAACCTCCTCAAAATCAAAGATCTCACCCTTGCAGATCCAAACTTTAATACCGATAACACCGTAAGTTGTGTTTGCCTCGGCAACACCGTAATCAATGTTTGCCCGCAAGGTATGCAATGGAACCTGCCCATCGTGGTACCACTCGCGCCGTGCTATCTCCGCGCCGTTTAAACGACCAGAGACCGCTATTTTCACACCTCGGGCACCAAGCCTCATGGTATTTGTCAACACACGCTTCATAGCCCGGCGAAACATAACACGTCGTTCTAATTGCTGCGCTACACCTTCTGCGACCAACTGCGCATCGAGTTCAGGCTTACGTATCTCAGCCACATTGACCTTGACGTTGTTGATATTCATTTTCAACATCGGTGCTATAAGACGACGTAACTTTTCCACGTCTTCGCCTTTTTTACCGATAACAATCCCTGGACGAGCAGTGTGTACGGTGATAACAACAGCGCGAGCAGGACGATCTATTTGAATTCGACTAACAGACGCATGAGAAAGCTTCTTTTTTAACAGTTCCCTTACCGCCATATCTTCATTCAGATAGTTGGCGTAATCCTGACTGCTGGCGTACCACGTGGAAGTCCAATCAGCTGAAATGCCAAGACGGATACCAATCGGATGTACTTTTTGACCCATTTTATCTGTCCCCTACTACAACAGTAATGTGGCTGGAGCGTTTCAATATTCGATTAGCGCGACCTTTTGCTCTTGGCCGTATACGCTTCATTGTTGGCCCTTCATCAACCATGACCTCAGCTACTTTAAGCTCATCAATGTCAGCACCATCATTGTGCTCGGCGTTGGCCAAAGCGGAGTCCAAAACAGCTTTCACTAAGCTGGCAGCCTTCTTATTGCTGAAAGTCAACAACTCGAGGGCCTTCTCGACTTCCATCCCACGTACCTGATCGGCTACGAGACGTACTTTCTGCGCCGATATACGCGCATGCCGTAATTTAGCGATGGTCGTCATCTACCTAGCCTTCTTGTCAGCAACATGGCCTTTATAGGTCCGTGTCTGCGCAAATTCGCCAAGCTTATGCCCTACCATATTTTCACTGATCAAAACGGGGACATGTTGTCTTCCGTTATGCACAGCAATGGTTAATGCAACCATTTCCGGGCTAATCATTGAACGACGGGACCAGGTCTTGATCGGCTTCTTGCTATTTGAGGCCACTGCTTCATCCACCTTTTTAACAAGATGATGATCAATGAAAGGACCTTTCTTAAGAGAACGTGCCACTTAATTAACTCTCTATTTGCTCTTGCGACGACGGACAATAAGATTGTTCGTACGCTTATTTGAACGTGTTTTGTATCCCTTAGTAGGAACACCCCATGGACTGACCGGATGACGACCACCGGAGGTTCGACCCTCACCACCACCATGTGGATGATCAACTGGATTCATCGCCACACCGCGTACGGTTGGTCGGACACCACGCCATCTCGTAGCTCCTGCCTTGCCTAACTTCCGAAGCGAATGCTCGCCGTTGCTAACTTCCCCTACCGTGGCGCGACAATCGAGCAACACCTTGCGCATTTCACCGGACCGAAGCCTTAACGTAGCGTAGGTGCCTTCACGCGCTATGAACTGCACGGAAGTTCCTGCACTCCGTGCGATCTGCGCACCCTTACCTGGCTTGAGTTCTATACAATGAACCGTACTACCCACCGGTATGTTTGACAAAGGCAAAGTATTGCCATTTTTGATGGGAGCTTCGCGACCGGAAAGCAACGTATCGCCCGCAGCAACCTTACTGGCAGCAATTACGTAGGTCCGCTCGCCATCGGCATATTTTAGCAGGGCGATATTAGCTGTTCGATTCGGATCGTACTCAATCCGCTCAACTACCGCCGGAATACCATCTTTGTTTCTTTTAAAATCAATTATTCTATAACGCTGCTTGTGGCCACCACCCTTGTGACGGACACTGATCCTGCCAGCAGAGTTACGACCGCCGGATCTGTTTTTCTTCGCCAACAAAGGCTCGTACGGGCCCCCTTTGTGCAAAGTATTATCAACGACCCGAACCTGGAAGCGTCTTCCGGGCGAGGTAGGTTTGGTTTTATGCAATGCCATTATCTTAAACCTTACTCTTAGCCTTCAAGGCCCATGTAGTCTATATCCTGACCTTCAGCCAGACGAACTATTGCCTTGCGAGTATCAGAACGACGACCTGCTCGAGCACCCTGTCGCTTGACCTTGCCTTTAACATTGGCGATTCGCACAGAAACAACACTGACGCTGAATATCTTTTCGACCGCTTTTTTAACTTCTAATTTAGTCGCGTCAGGGACCACCTTAAAAGTATGCTGACCGCTTGTCTCTGCAGCCATCGCTGCCTTTTCAGATATGTGCGGCGACACCAACACGTTATACATGCGCTCTTCGTTCACGAGAGTCGCTCCTCAATTTGTTTAACCGCAGCAGCAGTCATCACCACGTTTTTATGCTTAAGCATCAACCAAGGGTTTATGCCTTCAACGTCGGTTGTAGTAATAAGCGGGAAATTACGGCCAGCCAAATGCAGATTATCGTTAATGCCCGAATCTATAATGAGCGCATCCTCGACATCCCACCCTTTAAGCACAGCTCGTAAGTCAGACGACTTTGGAGCAGTTACCGGCACGGTATCAACCACAGTAAGACGACCGCTTCGAGCCAGTTCCGACATAACAGCGCGCATAGCACCCCGGTACATCTTCTTATTTACCTTCTGACTGTAGTCGCGCTTGGACGAAGCAAACGTGGTACCACCAGAACGCCAAATAGGGCTACGAATCGTGCCTGCTCTTGCCCGGCCAGTTCCCTTCTGACGCCATGGCTTAGCACCGCCACCACGAACTGCCGCACGATTTTTTTGAGCACTGTTACCTGATCTGGCACCTGCCAAATACGAGGTAACCACCTGGTGCACTAGAGTCTCGTTGTAAGGGACTCCGAACACAGCTTCGGAAACCGAAACTGCTGCGCCGCTTTTTGATTGTAATTCCATATCTACTTGCTCTTAACCGACGGCTTGATGAAAACGTCGCCACCAGCAGCCCCGGGAACGCTACCACTAATCAGCAGCAACTGGCGCTCCGCATCAACACGGACAACCTCAAGGTTTTGTACAGTACGACGTACAGCACCCATGTGCCCGGCCATCCGTTTGCCTTTAAAAACACGACCCGGCGTCTGATTCTGACCAATAGAACCAGGCGCTCTGTGTGCAAGCGAGTTGCCGTGTGTGGCGTCTTGCATACTAAAATTATGACGCTTCACACCCCCAGCAAAACCCTTACCGATGGTCACGCCCGCCACATCAACCTTCTGACCAACCTCAAAGGCATCAGCCCCAAACTCTTGACCGACGGCTATGTCTGCCTCAACGTCTTCAGTTCGGAACTCCCACAACCCTCGCCCAGCATCCTGACCAGTCGCCTTAAAGTGACCGATCTCCGCCTTAGACAGCAAAGAAGCTCTTTTCTCGCCTGCAGTAATCTGCATAGCTGAATACCCGTCACTCTCAACACTTTTGACCATGGTCACGCGATTAGGTGCAATCTGCACAACCGTCACGGACACTGAGTCTCCAGCATCATTGAATACGCGAGTCATCCCGGCCTTACGACCGACAACACCCATTGGCATTTCATATCTCCAATTTATAAACAGTCGCTAGCAGAAGTGACAGCGACCACTTGGAAGGGAATTCTTAAAGGTAGCCGCCCAGTATAGCAGGAGGCTTACGCTCCTGTCACGCCCGGAAAGCAATTAACCCTGAAAAACTTAGTCAGGGCACTTCAAAAGCCCTTCTAACTAAGCTTTATCTGAACATCTACGCCAGCTGCCAAATCCAGTTTCATCAACGCATCAACTGTTTTGTCAGTAGGATCAACGATATCCATCAATCGCTTGTGTGTTCGAATTTCATACTGATCTCGCGCGTCTTTATTAACGTGTGGAGAAACCAGAATCGTAAAACGCTCTTTTTTCGTAGGCAAAGGAATAGGTCCAAGCACCCGAGCACCCGTGCGCTTGGCTGTCTCGAGTATTTCCCGTGCTGACTTGTCGATCAAACGATGATCAAACGCTTTGAGTCTTATACGTATTATTTGTGTAGGAGAGACAGCCATCACTCTATTCCTTATGCATTAATCTTAGCGACGACGCCGGCGCCAACAGTTCGGCCACCCTCACGAATCGCGAAACGGAGACCTTCTTCCATCGCGATTGGCGCAATCAACACG
>JALZUX010000190.1 GCA_023301405.1 Granulosicoccaceae bacterium
TGCAGCAATACGGCACGCTCGAGCCTTGCCCCAAGCGCGCGAGCAGTTGCCACTGACACCGCCGTTTCCGGTGGCTCGGCCCAACGATGATTATCATCATGTGTTAGTCGGTGACGGTCAGTCAGGTTGGCAATTTTTTCTTTAAGCGCGTAAGCCGGAAGGACCACTTCAGCAAGCCCGATACGCTGCTGGTAACTCGGCTCAGCCGCACCGCCGGCACCTTGATCCAGAAAATACAAACTTGGCGAAGGTTTAGACGCGCAGCCATTCAGCACATACACGCAGATTAACCAAAACAGAGGATGATATTTTTTCATTTAGCGACCAAGAATTAGTGCGTTGGGGTTATCTTCAAGCATCTCAGCCAGTGACGCCAAAGAGCGGGCGGCGCTACGGAAGTCACGCACAGCGCCTGACAGATCAACATACAGTGCAGAGTCCGACGACAGACCAGACAAGGTCGTTTCACCCATGGCGGCCAGCTGATTAAGGTTATTCACCAACAGTGGCAGATCACTAGTAGCGGCTTCCACATTGCTCAGTGTTTCTTCCAGCGCCTGCAACGTTGAATTAAGCTTTGATTCGTCCATCAAGGTGCCTGCGTTATCCAATAAACTTATGCCCGACCGTATAAGATTGTCTAGAGGAAGGTTGGTCAGCTGGGTTAATAGCTGCTCAACATTTTGCCTTATCGCGCTTATATCCGAGGGAATAGACGGGATAGAAGGGTACGGAAGTGCCGAGTAATTTACTTGTTTGTCGTCTGAGCCATCGGTGTTTACCAACCGAACAATTTTCTTATCAGATAAAATGCTCGCAGTTGCTAGTTGCACTCGCACGCCCGAATCTAACCACTCCTGTAAATCAACACGTAACTCTTCCGCGGTGCCACTACTGAAACCAACCCGCTGAGGCTGTAGCTCGAGCACAGCATACATCTGTTGCGCAACACCTTCTGCCGACGTTAATTCCACAACCACATCTCTGACAGTACCTATCCGCACACCTCTCCATTCCACAGGTGCGCCATTCTCAAGTCCACCAACTGACGAGCTGAATTCTGCAATAAAATTCACCCCCCTGAATTCAGCTTGGTTAAATTGATTCTCAATAGCATCTTCACGATCTGGAAATATTTCAAATGACGTAGCAGCAGTCACTGCAGAGGCTTGGTCGCTTCGCCCTAGGTTAGAAAATGTTACCCCCCCATTTAGCATGGCATCCATCGAGGCCAACCTTACTTTAAGACCTCCGTCGTCTAAATCTAGATTCAAACCAGACACTTCCCAGAACCTGGTGGTGCCGTCTATCAGCTTATCGAAAGGAGCACGAATAAAAGCCCGATATTCTATACGACTGAAATCATCCGCAAGGCGGCGACTTTCAATGCGGCCAACCTTAACACTACGGTAGTAAATCGCAGCGCCAACCTTTATAGAATCTTCATAGAACGAGGCCAACCTAAGATGCCTGCCCGGTGTACCGGCAGGCGTTTTCGGGGGTTCGTCTAAACCGATAAACTTCTTTCTTTTCTCGCTGGGCTCTGCCGACCAGGCAACTTCAATATAATTGCCTGATAAAAGCGTGCCGAGCCCAGATAAATTGGATCCTGAAATACGAGCAGTAACCACCCAAAACAGACTGGTATCCCCAAGAAAAGGCACAACTACTTTTTCCATACGCGCTTTTATCTTGACCGCTTTCAGGTTATCAGTCAGCGTTACTTCCTCTACCAAGCCCACAACGATATCTTTGTGTCTTATTTCAGTCTTGCCCGCGACGAATCCGTGCCCCGAACTAAACTGCACTTCAATTAAAGGGCCGCGGTCGGACACACTTTTCCACACCACCAGCGCAGACACTATTATCGCAAAAACAGGCACCAGCCAGAACCACGAAATACCGCTGCTCGAGCCTTGATGCACTGGCGGGTAACGAACATCGGAGTCAGAGGAATTTCTACTAGTGTTCGTCATTACCTGCATCCCATATCACACGTGAATCGTAGTGCATTGCAGAAATCATTGTCAGCGCTACTGACAACGCAAACGCAGAAATGCCGACCCCGGGCTTGATCACAATAATACCGCCAAGCTGCACTAATGCTGCAAGCGCTGCTACCACAAAGACGTCAATCATGGACCAGCGACCGATCAACTCAATCGCATGATGAACCCGATGTCGTTGGTGGTTACTTATGTTCCAGTTACCCTTGATAGAGACAACCAGAAAAAAAATGACAATGAATTTTATAACCGGCACCACAATGCTGGCCACAAATACCACCAATGCAATAAAATAGCTGCCATGGTGAACCAGCGTCACAACCCCCCCGATTATCGTCGAATGAGTGCTTCCTGACAAAGACTCCGTGATCATGATGGGAAATACATTGCCGAAAATAAAGGCAATAACACCAGCCACCCAAAATGCCATCACTTTCTGCAAACTGTGTGGATCACGAAGATGTACTACCCCGCCACACACAAGACATTTCTCTCCGGGGATATCGGTTAGCGAGTGACAGATTCTGCACAACGCCAGATTGTTCTCACGGGCACTGATCACTTCGTGCTCCTAACGTGTTCCCACAAGGCATCGCGACTATGAACCGAAGTGGCCATCATCAATACAACAATCAAACTCGCCATTGCCCAGAATGCCGGACCGGGAGTAATGGATGCCAACTTACCAATCTTCACCAGTGACACTATCACACCCACCATAAATATCTCCGCCATGCTCCAAGGCTCAATCATGTACGTCAGCCGCAAGGTCAGTGTGTGAAAATAGGTCAGTGGGTATCGCAGTAAATGCAACAGCCCAACCGCAAAAAACACCAGCAGTTGAAGCAGCGGAAATACTAGAACCAAAAAAGCGCTGGCAACAGACAGCGTGTACATTTCATTAAGCCACAAAATGCCAATGGCATCGATCATCGAAATTTGGTTGAACAGCCCCGCTCTTTCCAGATGCAGAAAAGGCATAGTGACAGCAACCATGAATAGAATCAGGCCAGCCATCGTCAGCGCTACTGTACGTTGAGCACTGCGCCACTTATAGTTCAGAAGAGTAGCACCACAACAAGTGCACACAGCCCGCTCAGCCTCACCCAACTGCGGACGTCGCCACAGCGCATCACAGACATGACAAGCAATATAGGTCTGATTAAGCTCTGTAAGTACTTGTTTTCTTGCTTCCATTGAAGAATGCATTATGCAGCCACTGTTCTAGAGTCGGGTACAAACATACATTAGCGAATTAGTGTCTTACCGGCTGAGTGATAACACGCTACGTTCTGATTAGACAAATTGAACATCCCTGCCCGCCACACCTCGCAACGACCAACCTGCCGCCACACAAGCCACTTATGAGCCTAGCCAGCTTGGTTACCTCAAACAAAAATACCCCTACATACAACCTTGCGGTTAAGTAACAGCATGTCTATCAGATGAGCCAGAGAACCTGCGATCGCAGCATCGGTTGTCATGCAAGTGTGCACTATATTTCATGATTCATGTAGGCACTTGGCAAACGTCTACTTAGTTGTAATAAAATAACAACTAAAGCACAGCAGACAAAGGAACGTCGTTTCTTAACAACAGAAATCACAAACGCCCTGATGAACAACTTTTAATAGCGACGACTAAACAAACCAGTTTCGTTGTTAGTATAGCCACCAGCCGCACCACCACTATCATCGCACCTTCAAAGCATTGAAAATCCAACGCATCAACTACCCTGCCTGGCATAATAATTATCCCGTGACCATTGTAATACCTG
>JALZUX010000191.1 GCA_023301405.1 Granulosicoccaceae bacterium
AGGCGCAGGCGTTGGTTTGTCAGGCGAAGACACAGACTTGTCAGCGCGGGTCGTTGATGCGTTGGCCAGTCTGCAAGACGTAGAAGTTGTTACGGTAACCAGGAGCCGAAAAAAGCTTCGAACTGGCGCTCACCGCCAGAATCGTTTTAAAATTGTATTGCGCAATCTGCCAGCCGACCATGCGGTTGTGGAGCAAAGTTTGGCCTTAGTGCGTGACTACGGTTTTCCAAATTACTTTGGATCGCAACGGTTTGGCCATGGCGGGCGCAACGTTGCGTCTGCCAGATCAATGTTTATCGGGAATCGGAAAACCACACGTTTTAAGCGTGGCATTTATCTGTCTGCTGCCAGAAGTTATTTATTTAATCTAGTGTTGGCGAAGCGGGTAGCAAGTAGCAACTGGAAAACTGTTCTAGCGGGTGAGGCTTGTATCCTCGACGGCACCAATAGTTCGTTTCACTGTGAAGCACCCGATGACGATATTTACTCAAGAAACGCGCAATTTGACATTCACACCAGCGGACCTCTGCACGGTCGTGGTCGCAGTGTGGTGTCGGGGATAGTGAAAGAGCTGGAACGCGAGTGCTTAAAAGATGAAGAAAGTCTTTTTCAAGGGTTGGAAAAAGCCGGGTTAAAGCAAGAGCGAAGAGCATTGCGAGCGGTTGCCTATGATTTGCAGTGGCAATGGTTGGATAACCAAACGCTAGAGATAAACGTAGTCTTGCAAAAGGGGGTTTATGCTACTTCCTTGCTGCGCGAGTTGGTAAGGGTTGAAGAGGTAGCGACCTTTATAAATGAAAACAACAAGGAAGAATCGCCATGAACTGGTGGGGCAAACTCTTAGGTGGAGCGTTTGGCTTTCTGATTGGCGGTCCAATTGGCGCGCTGGTCGGCGCGGCATTGGGTCATAACTTCGACAACGGGTTAAAGAAACTTCAGCACGAAGATGGAAACATGTCTCCCGGTGCCCAGGAGCGTGTTCAGGCGACATTTTTCACGGCGACGTTTGCCACAATGGGTCGTCTGGCTAAGGCCGATGGCAAAGTCACCCCTGATGAAATACGAATGGCTGAAAACATTATGTCGCAGATGCAGTTATCTGCAGAGCAACGTCGCGTTGCTATTGAGCTGTTCAACCTGGGTAAGGGCGATGACTTTGACTTGCAGGCAGTTGTAGAGCAGTTTCGGGGTGAGTGCCGCAGGCGTACCAACTTGATGCGAATGTTTGTAGAGATACAGCTGCAGGCAGTTTACGCCGATGGCAATATGCATCCGGCAGAAGAAAAATTGCTAGAAGAAATTTGCGGTTACTTAAAATTCCCCAAATTTATGCTCCGCCAGATGGAAGTAATGGTGAGGGCTGGGCGTGCTGCGCAAAATGAGCGGCAGCATTCGAACCGATCTGCCGTTGGTCGAACGCCAGCTATGCCGTTGCCAGATGCCTATAAGTTATTGGGGGTAAAAACCAGTGAAGGTAAAGCTGAAGTCAAAAGAGCCTATAGGAAGCTGATGAGTCAGCATCATCCGGATAAGCTAGTAGCCAAGGGTCTTCCGCCGGAAATGATTAAGCTTGCCACCGAAAAAACACAGCAAATAAAAGCCGCTTATGAGCTAATTAAAGAGGCCAAAGGCTGGTGACCTGAGGCCCGGATGTTAGCCAATGTAGATAGTGTGTCGTGTTGGTGTGGGTTAAAAAACAGTATTAGGTTTCAAGCAGTCGCGGCATGAGCATCACTAGATTGCAGGGGCGGGTGCGGTTGTCGAGTTGTTCACTGATCAATTTTGACCAGGCCGTTTTACAGGCTGACGGCGAGCCCGGCATCACAAAGACATAAGTGGCATTGGCAACCCCTGCCAGCGCCCGTGATTGCAAAGTTGAGGTTTTTATATCCTCATAAGACAGTACGCGAAACATTTCGCCAAAACCTTCAATTTCTTTATCCAGTAAAGGTGAAACAGCCTCTGGTGTGCCGTCTCTGCCAGTGACGCCGGTGCCACCGGTGCTTAGCACGACATCTATTTCTGAATTGGCAATCCACGCGCTCAGTTGTGCCCGAATCTGGTATTTGTCATCTTTAACAATGGCCTTATCAGCACATAAGTGTCCGGCGTCTGTGAGTTCTTTTTTTAGTAGGTTTCCTGATTTGTCGTCAGCTTCAGTGCGGCTGTCAGAGACGGTCAGTACCGCGATATTCAGTGATTTAAAGGTGGGGGCAGTGCTCATAGGGCGGACTCGTCGAGATTTACAGCGTTTATCGTATCATTGCTCTGTGTTGTAACATAAGGGTTGTGTGATAATGCAGGGTCTGATCTGCATTTCTAACATGTGTCCCCACGGCGATGGCTGAAAGACTACAAAAATTACTGGCAAACTCCGGGCTAGGTTCGCGTCGCAAGCTCGAGGCTGATATCGCCGCAGGCTCGCTGATTATCAACGGGCGTGTCGCTGTGTTGGGTGATAAAGCCGCCAGCGGTGACCGTATCCGCTACGGTGAGCGGCGTTATCGAGTAGTGCTATCAGAGCGACGGGACTACCGCTTAATTGCCTATCACAAGCCCGAAGGACGGGTGACTACCCGCTCTGATGAGCAAAACCGCCCAACAGTCTTTGAGCATTTACCGCGGCTGAAAGATTCAAGGTGGGTGGCAGTCGGGCGGTTGGATATCAATACCAGCGGGTTGTTGCTGTTCACTGACAATGGCGATCTAGCGCATGGCCTGATGCATCCCTCATCAGAAGTTGAAAGAGAATACGCCTGTCGCATACGCGGGCCGGTTAGTGATGAAGATGTTCGCAAGTTACACGACGGTGTGGAGCTGGAAGACGGCCACGCGCGTTTTCAACGTGTTTGGTTTGATGGCGGAACAGACAATAATCAGTGGTTTCGAGTGGTCCTAAGTGAAGGGCGTAACCGTGAGGTGCGGCGTTTA
Source organism: Granulosicoccaceae bacterium (assembly GCA_023301405.1). GTDB lineage: Bacteria > Pseudomonadota > Gammaproteobacteria > Granulosicoccales > Granulosicoccaceae. The sequence goes on from JALZUX010000191.1 coordinate 2,932, forward strand.
TGGATGGCGTTGGGTTATCAGGTCAGTCGGTTGATTCGAGTGCGTTATGGTCCGGTTGAACTGCCCGCCTATGTGCGTGCCGGTAAATTTATGGACGTAGAAGAAGGCTTGGTTACTCACTTGCAAACAATGGCTGGTTTGTCGGTCAGAGGTGAAACCCAGTTGCGTCTGGTGCACGACTCCGGTGCTCGTGGTCGTGGTAGGCCGGGTCAACGTGGCAAGCGGCCACCGGGACGGCGGTAATTGGCG
>JALZUX010000192.1 GCA_023301405.1 Granulosicoccaceae bacterium
ATCGAAAATCACAGCACCGAAGTACTGATAACAGTAATTGATGTCACCGACACTGAGAATGTTAGATCGAAGTATGCAGACTTACACCTACTTTACCTTGACATCGTTAATAGTACCGACAGCTTAGTTGTCAAATGGGATGCAAAAACAAATGCCATCATATCTTGCAATGAGTCTTATGCCCGCCGCTGGAACAAAACCCCAGAGGAACTCATTGGTGAAGATATCATAATGTTACGCAGCAAGACTGGCCAGGAAGAATTGTCCCAAAGGCTCGCAGATCACCCCCCGAACGAAACACGTTCCGGCGTCTATCCGGCTCACTTTGTCGACGGGGAAACTTCGTACCTCAATACCTACACTCGATCAGTTTCTAACGATGGAGTGACTAATGACGTGTTCGTGTCTACCGGCTTTGATTGCACCGATGAGTACAGATACCGAGACACACTCGAGCAATTATTTCCAATTTTCGCAAATGAAGTATTAAGTCTGCAGGAAAAACTCGAACATATTCTAAACATTGGACTCGATTACTTCTCACTAGAGACTGGCATCATTAGTATGATCTTAGGTGATACTTATAAAGTTACCTGCATCACAGGCGCCAATCACAACTCATTAGAAACGGGATCAATTGTCAATTTACAAGATACCATTAGTGGCACGTTTGTCGAAGATGCCCCTTCACTAGCCATCGATGATCTAAGCAATAGCAACCTCAACCAGCTCCCTTGCTACCATTTAAGCGGCATAGAAAGCTTCATCGGCGCCACAGTAAATACCGCCAACGGCCCATACGGGTCGATTGCTTTTTCCGCTCAAAAGCCGCGCGGGAAGTCCTACAGCAAACAAGAAGAAAACTTCTGTATGTTAGTGGCCGGGTGGGTTGGATTTCTGCTAGGCCATAAAGAACAAATGGACTTTATGGAAAATCAGAGTGAATACTATAACAGCGTATTTTTAACAGTCCCCACTATGATGTTTCTCTGCGATGAGGATGGCCTGATTATTTCAGCCAGCAACAGGCTATGCGAAAAATTGGAGATGAAACCAAATACTGTTCCAGGTAAGAACTGCCATCAATTGTTCAACATCAACGAACCAGAGTCTTTAGAAGCTGTAGTCACAGGCGGCACGGCGTACAGAACACCATTATCATTTAACCTACCCAACGGCTCACTTCTAGAAACAGAACTTAATTGCATCCTCAAACCAATTGGCACACTTCGAGGCATTCGGATGGTAGTCATAACCGATGTATCAGACCGAAATGCTGTATTAAGAAACGCCGAAAATCAAAACACACGTTTAGAAGCAGCAAATGAAAATCTGAATCAATTTGCATTTATCGCTTCACATGACTTACAAGAACCGTTGAGAAAAATCCAACAATTCAGCAGCTTTCTAGAAGAAGATTTAGAGGGTAAACTCACTGGTGACGCAAAGTATCATCTTAATGTAATTACCGATGCATCAGAGAGAATGAGCGAGCTCATTTATGATTTGTTGCGTTATTCCGGCGCATCTCAAGAAGAACCTGCCGTTGAATCAGTATCTTTAAATACATTATTTACGGAGGTGCAAGATGATCTCGAATTATCAATTACTGAGTCCGGCGCCAATCTGAAAATTCAGTCATTGCCAGAAGTTCAAGGTGATAAAGGTTTATTAAGACAATTATTTGTAAATTTAGTTAGCAATAGCTTGAAGTATCGCGCCCATGACCGAAAACCAGAAATAGCAGTGAATTCGTACAACACCAACCTTAAAAGCGGAATTGAAATATGCGATAATGGTATCGGGTTTGAGATGGAGTTCGCCAGTAAAATATTTGAACCGTTCAACCGTCTGCATAATAATGACGAGTACAAGGGTAACGGCATTGGCTTGGCCATTTGCAGCAAAGTATGCGAGAAACATGGATGGACTTTATCAGCCGAAGGTCAACCAGGCATCGGTAGTAAATTTATCATAAACTTTAATAAGAAAATTGAAGACTAATGAATCAATCTACAAAAAAAACACCCGTTCTGCTAATGGTTGACGATGACCGCGAAGACATTTACCTGACCAAAAGAGCATTTATCGCTTATGACAGTAGCATTGACTTCAGAAGCGTTCAAAGCGGAACAGAACTCTTTGACTACCTGAACTGTCAAGGTCACTTTGAGCGCAATACTTCCGCAGACAAACCAGATGTAATCCTACTCGATATCAACATACCCAGCGAAAACGGTTTCACGCTGCTGCACAAGTTAAAGCAAGAAGAAAAGCATAGCCATGTACCCGTAACGATGCTCACCACCTCGAACTCAACCAACGACATCAACAAGGCCTACAAGCTTGGCGCAAGCTCATTTATTTGTAAGTCTGCTAGCGCTGACGGCATGAAAAACATGGCCGAGAAATTTTGTGGTTATTGGTTTAACTTTGCTGAACTACCCAATGCTCAACGACGTTAGGCAGACAGGTTTGCTTAAGGGACCCGCTTGCATGAAAACACTGCCGATGTTGCATTGCCGTAGTAGCGCATCACAGGAAAAACAGTCAAGCCTTTGACTATTTGACTCGATCGGTTTAATCATATAGCTAACAGACAGTCCAAAAATTAATACTGCCACTGACCGATGTGCAACCATCAGCAAGCCTTATATTAGACGGCCCTACCCTCTCCCCTACCTTAGGACTAACGCTTTTTCATCGAATTGCTTGCCAAAACGGTGGCACTATCGAGGTGGATTCAGTAGAGGGAAACGGCACTCAATTCTCAGTGACATTTCCGGGGCAGTGCTATGGCCACTCCCGCTAGAATCCATACAGCCCTGCTGATAGATGACAATGAGCTCTACCATCTTCTTTACAAGCGAATAATTAAGCGCTCTAACAGAATTAAAAACGACATTAGTTTCTTCTAAGCAGATGAAGCGCCAGAGTTCCTTAAACGGGATGATTGCGAGAAAATTGATGTTATTTTTGTTGACATAAACATGCCTCCCAACAAGGCGTCAGCGCGATAAAATGGACGTTCTCTGCCCGCTGATTAATTCATCTAACACTGGTAAATACACACTTCTCGATTCGCTATTCGTATGAAATGAAAAAGTACCCGACAGCCATCAGAAAGCTTTTCTCTTTATCTGTGGATCGTCTGAAGAATCATCTCCTGCTGTAAAGCCAATCTGCTCGGCAATTGCTTCTATATCCCCTATCGTAATTGGCTTATTAAGATAGGCTTTAACGATATCAAACTGACTAGCGCGCTCTTTGTCTTCTTTGGCCAATGAGGTGGTAATCATTACCACTACCGCGCTTGAAAATTCCTCACCCAACTGATCTGTTATAGCCGCAAGAAATTCGAAGCCATCCATACGTGGCATATTAATATCTAGGAAGATAACATCGATTTTTTCCCGACCATCACATTTGAGAAACTCTAACGCTTTGTGCGCATCAGTGTAGCCGATCACTTTATCAATTTTCTTAGAGCGCTTAATGATTCGCTTGTACAACACCTGATCTATCTCATTGTCATCAATGATGATAGCGGTATTGATTTTCTTGGGGTTTTCCATTCAACTTCCCTAGGTCGAATTATTCGCCTTAGCAAGAGCTAGCCGATCAGTTAATCTGTAATTGCCACCACGGGACTTTGCATGCACGGAAGTACCGTCATGCATCTCATGGAGCGGACAAATGCTTGCAATATCGATTCCGAGTGGGCATAAACGAGTACGCAGATGCTGACATTTGGTTTTCGGGACATATAATGAAAAACTAGGCTTTTTGTTAGCACCAGTGTTCTCCCGAGCCCCCATGACTGTTACCCGTTAATTCACCAGGAGCCGGGGAATAAAAACAAAATCCCTACACACTTTTATCAAAGCATGTATTCAGGTAATATTGTTAAAACTGCGCTATGTCTATTCACCATCAGACAAGACTGATTGAGATCTAGCCTAATCAAGCCCAGCAGGTGGTCAACAGGCTCCACGCTCGATCAAGTCACTGTGTACCATTTGGCGCTACATACCGTTGAGTAGAAATTCCCCGTGAATAGCGCAGGCTACGCAGCTAAGACGATATCGATAATCGTATCGTTTGATGCATGGTCACGAAAATTAATAGACCCGTTATGATTATTTGCAATTCGTTGGCAAAGTGCTAATCCGATACCTGACCCCGGGTAATGATCGTGCGAATGTAGTTTATTGAAGAGTGAGAATACCGACACCCGATCCTCTGGCGCGATCCCTATACCGTTGTCTCGTATAGAAAACTTTACTTCATCAGGCGCACAATCATCACATAATTGAATACCAACCTCAGGAGGTACACCTGGCTCGCAGAATTTTATAGCATTAGAAATAACATTCTGAAACAGAAGTCGAATTTGCGTTACATCACCAACAATTACGGGAAGGTTTCCAACAGTTATGATGGCTGCCGATTTTTTTATCTCACCCCGCAGGTCTAGTTGAATATCAACTAACAGTTGATTAAGGTCGATAGAGGCTAAACACATTTCCTTGTTTACAGCCGTTGAATAATGCAAAACGTATTCGATCATATCGCCCATTCGCACAATGGTTTTTTGTGACATATCAAGCAACTCCCTACCATCCTCCCCTAATTGATCAGAGTACGCTTCTGTCAATTCGTCGTTGATCATACGTACCGTATTGGTGGGGGACTTAAGATCGTGAGAAATAGCATAGGTAAATTCTGCTTGTTCTTGATTAGCTATTTGTAATCGTAAACTTGACTTCTTTAAAGCCACAGTTTGCTTTTCAAGACGCAGTTCTGTAGCGCGACGCATGGAAATTTCATTTTCCAGCTTGTTATAAGAAGCAATATAATTAGATTTTGCTTCGTTCAAAGCGCTTACGATGGCATCGAGATCATCTGGCGATCTATTCATTTTTCGCTTTAGCGATAGTGGATTTGCAGCCGTCATCCAACTATCCTCAGCAACATGATTCGCTATCTGACGGAGATGAACAGAGACCAATTTACCAAACAAAAGCAACATCACTATGGATGCTATAGCTGCCTTGACTAAATTGGAAAATAGCAAAGTAATAAAGTGACTCCAGGCTCTATTCTTCGCATTTTCAAATGTAACACCGACTGTAAATTTCCCAATTTTGTCTGTAGCGTCACCCTCAACATGCATTAGATCGTACGTTTTAGATATCATGCTTTCGGCGTTGAATGCACCACGTATCCAATACTCCCCAGTGGCGGCCTCAATTAACAGATAGCCTATATTCGAATTCGCCGAGACTCCATCTAGTAAGACTTCTACCTGGGTAAAATTAAAATCCCAAAGTGCTTGTTCAAAACTCGAGCGAAAACTTTGATTGGCATTTTCAATTTCATCAACAACGTCTACAAGATCCTTCTGGTAGCTTATATAAATTTGGATAGCCGTAGCACCCAACGACAGTAAAGTTCCAGCCATCAGCATTTGGAAAACTATTTTCCGGGCAAGCGAGTTTCTAAATTTTTTAATTAGCCAATTCATATCCCACAGCCCCTTATTGCTGCTGCATTATAGTAGTCATAGCAGCAACCTCAGTTACCGCCTACATTACAGCTAAGTGCTGGGCTACAGCTACCCTTATGACGAGCAACCACAACGTAAGGATTATTGCTATCCATAATTCATGCCCGAGAGCAATGCGTTGGTGGCATTAATATTGAACTACAGGGATATCGATGTAACTGACAGTCAGATTAAGCCCATTGTAAGGAATTACTTGAGATACTGTTCTTTTGGTGCACCCTCCCAATGGCTATCAGTTTCCTGATGTCATCCCCTGTTTTCGCCGATACTATCAAGGTGTGGACTTACCACGAATTTCCTCCATTCATTGTTAACGAACAAGCGCAAACAGGTCTGAGTTACGATCTGGTAGAATTACTCACCGAGAGAAGCGGTGGCGAGCATGAATTTCGCTTGCAGGTTGCCCCCAGAGAACGGCTAAACAACCGTCTCAAAGTAAAAGAACCAGGAATTGTACTTTGGGTAAACCCAAACTGGTTTGACGATACAGAACAAAAAAATACCTGTGGACTGACGCACTGCTTCAAGACAGTAACTCAGTGATTTCGCAAATAGCCCGACCGATTGAACACAATGGAAACGAATCGCTGATTGGTAAAAAGCTAGTGGCGGTAAGAGGACATAAATACAAAGGCGTACAGGAGTTAGTGGCGATAGGGAACATAAGTAGAATAGATGTTGATACAGAAGTACAGGCAGTGCGCATGATTGCAAGTGCAAGAGCCGACGTTGCCATTATTGCTAGCAAGAGCCGACGTTTCCATTATTGCTAGCTCAGCCGCCACTTATTTCACTAAAACACTTAACCTTACTAATTCAATATATTTTTCTGAAAAAACTCAAAGTGACTATAAACGTTTTATACTTGTTCAGCCACAACTCGGACCTATTCATACTTTCCTGAATACTTTTTCGACTGAGCTTTCAATTGA
>JALZUX010000193.1 GCA_023301405.1 Granulosicoccaceae bacterium
TCGACCACTTGAGATTCTTTCTTCTCTATGTGAACCGTAGCGGTGGCAGTGTACTGAGGAGTCAGGCTGCTAATGATGAGGTAAGATGCTATGAGCACAGTTAACACAAACAGCCCAATACGCCATTTGTTATCTACAACTGTCTGAAAATAACGTTCAAGATTGAAGTTGACCTCGTCCTTTCGGAATTCAGTCAATGTGCTGTCAAGCGGGTGAAGTGATTTCATAAAAACTGCTCGCCTTAGAAGAAGCCTTCCGGCACCGTGATAGTATCTCCAGGGTAAACCGGATCGCGCATTTTGATTTTACCTGTTTGCTGCTGCCCATCTATGTCGCGGGATATCTTGATCCGTCGTTTTGACGCACGACCAGTAAATCCACCTGCCAGAGCAATCGTTTTTTCAAGAGTCAGACCAGCTTGATATGGGTAGTTACCCGGACGCTGAACTTCGCCATTAACAAAAATCTGCAGGTACTCTGCAATTGAAATAATATCGCCCGGCAACACTGCGTCTGTAGGGCGCATGCTAAATTGCTGTGATGCTCCATTAATCACCCGCGTCAGAGTAACCCGCTCTTTAGAGGCTATTTCAGAGTAACCCCCGGCCAACGAAATAGCCTTATCTAGAGTCAACCCCGGCTGGTAGTCATAGCCCCCCGGGCTATTAACTTCGCCACTGATGTAGACTTGGCGATATTCGGCCACGGAGACGCGAACATCCGGATCAATCAAATAAGTTCCGGTCAATTCACGAGTGATGGTATTTTCCAGATCTGTTACAGACATACCCCTAGCACTCAACGTGCCCAGTAAAGGAAAATTTAAATCACCACTTTCATTTAACTTTATGCTCATTGACAGATCGGGTTCACCAAAAACTGTGATGGACACTTCGTCCCCCGGGCTCAGTATATAAGCACTTTGCGCCAACGCACTACATGCCCACAACCACAACATTATTCCGACTATTCTTTTTATCATTGAACTCATCAATTTGACCCCATACGGTGATTTCCCGCAGTCTACGACTAAACGCTGTCAGTCCACTGAAATCACCAACGAATCGGTGTTTTAGAGGAACACGCCCTGCCCCGCACCAACCTGCAGTGCGGCTGTATCATTTTCTATAGTAATGTTAGGGGACGCGTCGCTCGAAGCCCTTCAGTATCGGACCCCTTCTCCCTGTTTCGGCCACATTCCACAGTTGTGTAATCCTAATCAGTAGTTAATTTTAATTACTGCTGGGTGAGGCAGAAACAAGACCCTTTCACGAGCCATGTGTCACTCTTTAAGTTGCAGCAATTCTGATAAATCAACTAGATACTGTGACGTGTTTCACAATGATACTGCAAATACGCGGAATCGCGACTTACCCATCGTTAAGAAAAGATTCTTCAGGCTGGAAAACGGCACTTTGCCACTATATTTAACATTCACAGGCTGCAAACATTGTTTCAGTGCACAAATTCTGAGAATGCCGCACTAAAGCGCAACAATAGGCAAGAAACACATCTGCGTAGAATTAATGGCTAATACTTTCAGCCGCAGGTACCTCGATACGGTTGAGTTCGCCAATGTACTCAAACATCGCCGCATGGGCACTAGCATTGGCAGCTTTTAAAGCGACGCAAAGCGCTTTGAACGCTTGGACTTCGTCGTTGTGATCGCGCAAAAACAACCGAAGACGCTCAATTTCATACGGAGTTGCATCGAGATTGAATTTTTTCTTCTTTGAATCAAGCAAGCTCATAAATTCAAAATGACGACGCTTTGTGGTCTCCATGGCGTTGTAACTACGCATCGCGAGTTCATAGTCTTTTCGGTATTGATCATTCGACATATAACTACCCACCTATATGTGACATTTCAACCTTAGGCAACAGCACGCTTTCAACAGTTCGCGTCTCGGAGTATCGATCTCTTCGACGCGACCAGATTGAACGTAACTTCGTTTCTAGTTCTAGGTCACTGGCACCGCTTCTCATCAACTCCATCAGATTAAAGCCATCGGCTGCGAATAGACATGTATACAGCTTCCCTACAGCAGACAAGCGCGCACGGCTACAATCTCCACAAAATGGTTGTGATACCGAAGAAATAACACCTATTTCACCACCACCGTCTTTATAGCGCCAGCGCTTTGCAACCTCACCGCTGTAGTTGGGATCAATTTGCTCTAGGGGTAACTCAGCGTTAATCATTTTTACAATTTCAGCGCTATTTATTACCGCGTCATCATGCCAACGATTAGTATTTCCTACATCCATGAATTCGATAAATCTCAGTATTTGGCCTGTGCCGTGAAAATACTTCGCCATCGGCAAAATACTGTGCTCGTTCATACCACGCTTAACAACCATGTTTACTTTGACCGAATCAAAATTGGCCTCGCTGGCGTTATTAATGCCCTCGAGTACTTTTTGTACCGAAATACCAACATCATTTACTGCCTTGAAGGTTTCGTCGTCCAAAGCATCAAGACTAATATTAAGCCGGTGTAATCCGGCAGAGCGTAAACTGCGGGCACGCTTAGGAGTAAGAAGCGCCGCATTAGTCGTAAGACTGATGTCTTCAATAGCGCTATTGCCCGCTATCTTTTCGATTAGGTTTTCAAGCTCACTACGAACCAGCGGTTCACCACCGGTCAGGCGAATTTTGCGCACACCGAGTTCAGAAAAAATGCTGACGATTCTTTCAATTTCTTCAAACGTGAGTAGTTCTTTTTTAGCTAGGAATTTGTAACCGCGCCCAAACACCTCTTTCGGCATGCAATAGACACAACGAAAATTACATCGGTCAGTAACCGAGATCCGCAGATCATGAATCTCCCTTCCCAGCGAGTCGCTAAGGATAGTATTTTGTGGCGATTCCATTTTAATTTTCATTCTTGTTGCGTCTGAACTATTTGAGGATTGTCTCATCTTCTAACGAGAGAAAATGTTAACCACCACCACGTTGATAGCGCAGATCAAAATAGCGCATCGTTTGCTCTACTTGCTCTTCGGTCAATTGTTCAAATAAAAAATCAATTGCCAAGTAAGGTAGCGAAATTGAGGCGATGTTTCTAAATTTCTGCTCACTGATTGTTAACTGCATCATGCCACCATCGACTGCAGATTTTACCACAGAGCCATTGACTACAAAGTCTCTGTTGTCTAATGCGGATGGTAAAATGCGATCAAATTCAGCACGGGTAAAACCCATCTCGCGGCTGAAAGTTATTTTTTGCATAATTTTCTCTCGCTAGCCACCAGCCACAGGTGGCCATACTGCAACAACGTCGCCCTCCTTTAACAACCCTGGAGAATCACGATCGTCACCCCCGAAGTAAGTGCCATTAATCAACACTAAGTGAGCACTTTTACGCGGCACTCGAAACTTATCTACCAACTCGTGCAAACTAATACTATTAGCCACCTCTATTTCAACCGCATTATCGACAGCTTCGGAAGGCAGTAAGTGTTGTAGAGTTGCATACAGTTTAAATTTTATTTTCATTAAGCGGGTATGGCCTGTGCTTGCGCACTTGATAAATACGCTTCCATTATTCTCATTGGGTCTTTCAGCAAGCGCTCTTTCCAAATCCCTAAGTGGGTTTTTGATTGAATCAAGCCACGCAGAACACCCACATGTTGGGTCAACCCCAGGCTGCTTGCGCCCACAAGAACATCTCCGTCAAACTGAAGATTCAGATATTTGAACTGTTTTTCGTTTACAAGTTCCGCAAATTCCCCACCAGGAACACCCATCCACGAACCAAATGAAGCCGACACCAAACCAATCGTGTCAAGAACGTTCATATTAACGTTGCCAGCGTGCTCTGAACGATGGCCTCGAACCATATTTCCGGCAGCTACCTTGGCGTGCTCAACAGCCGTTGGCTGAATTGCTTGAACTGAATACTCACCGGTTGAAAAGTCCTTGCCTTGACATACATCGCCTGCGGCGTAAATGTCTTCGTTGCTGGTTTGAAGATATTCGTTAACTAGAATGCCCTGATCAGAATGAAGGCCACTATCAACAGCAAATTGCATGTTTGACTTAACACCGGTGGCACTGATCACAAGGTCAGCATCAACGGAGGTTCCGCCACTCAAGGAGACACGCAATTTACCACCATCAATCTGTTCGATTGATTCCGCTCTGGTAGACGTATTAACTACAACCCCTTTTTCTTCACACCAACGCTTGATCATATTGCCGGAGATATCGTTCATCATCCGTGGCACCATACGATTTTCCATTTCAACTACGGTGAGTTTCACATCACGCAACGCTAACGATTCCAGAATAATGCAGCCGATAAACCCAGCCCCCATTAATACAACACTAGCACCCGGCTTAGCCAACCTGACGATTTCTCTAGCATCTTCCAGAGTCCAGCAATTGTGCACACCAGGTAGATCGATGCCCGGTACTGGTGGCACTGAAGGGCTAGCACCGGTCGCAAGCAAAAGCTTGTCGTACCGATAATTACCATCGTCAGTAATCACTCTGTTTAAATCAGTGTCAATAGAGTTAACACGCTGATTAACGATATTGATGTTCTTTGAGGCATAGTGCTTATCAGTCTTGCGCAGATAAGTACCACTTTCATGTATTTTATTGGTTAAAAAATACGGTATAGCCATACGGGAATACGGAGGCTCAGGCTCGGACCCTATAATCGAAATATTCGCCAAAGGATCCAACTTTCTCAGCTGTTCAGCGGCCACAACTCCCGCAGGTCCTGCACCTACAACGACATAGATCATCGAGTTCTCCCCTGCCACATCTACATGTGGCTAGCATTTTTAAAATCGGTGTACAAAATCGCAAAAAGCGGCGACAGTTGTCGCCGCTT
>JALZUX010000194.1 GCA_023301405.1 Granulosicoccaceae bacterium
TGTTTCAGAACGGGCACTAGCTAGTTAATATCACTTGTCTTTAATGGTTGAGTAGCATAGTGAATCCAGTACGTGGTATTACGTTGAAAGTAATGTCTGTGTGTGTGTTTGTTACGATGTTTGCATTTATAAAAGCGACATCTGGTCAAATACCCGCCGGCGAAGCGGTGTTTTTTCGTTCACTGTTTGCGATGCCGGTACTGATCGCATGGTTGGTCTCGAGAGGTGAATTCCCCGGGAGTTTAAAAGCCAAAGACCCCATGAGCCATGTATGGCGAGGTCTAATGGGAACATGCGCTATGGCATCGGGCTTTGTAGCGATCGGGTTATTGCCACTGCCAGAAGTGGTAGCCATCGGTTACGCCGCCCCGCTGCTTGTCACTATGCTGGCGGCGATGTTCTTGGGCGAAAGAATTCGTTTGGTGCGTTTGAGTGCTTTGTTGCTGGGTATGTTCGGGGTAGCGCTGGTGTTGTCTCCGCGGCTTACCGTGATGGATGCTGAACTCACCACCCGCCTTGAGACCATTGGTGCACTAACTGCCTTGTTGGGCGCAGTTTTCTCTGCGTTGGCACAAGTATTTGCCCGAAAGCTTGTGGCCACTGAAACGACGGGCTCAATCGTTTTTTATTTCTCATTGATGTCTACCAGTCTTGCCTTACTTACGCTGCCATTTGGCTGGAAGTTCCCGTCTGTATTGGAAGCGTCATTTTTAGTTACTGCGGGCCTGCTTGGTGGCGTTGGTCAGATTCTATTGACCGAAAGTTACCGGCACGCAGAAGTGGCAGTCATTGCGCCGTTTGAATATTGTTCGATCATTCTGGCGCTGGGGGTCGGGTATTTTATCTTTGATGAATTGCCAACCGGTATCATGTTGGGCGGTGTGGTGTTGATTGTGATTGCTGGAATAATAATCATTGAGCGGGAAAGGCGTTTGGGTATTGCGCATGTAGGTAAGGCCAGCGGAGCAGTTCCAAATCAGAGCTAACCTTCCAATGTTGGTATAGACACCCGTGAGTGATAAAGCCACAATAGTTTGTATTACCCACTGAGAGCAAAAATAGACGTGACTGAGCGCTTGAGTAACTTGCATCGATCTCTTTTCGCGTGCACGGGGGCGCTGATACTGGTGCTTTTAGGTGTGCCTGGCCATTCTAATGCTAATGCACTGCAAGACTTCAATGCGCTGACAAACGCGGGTTACGTTGTAGCTGATGAGGCCGGCGAAATCATCACTGGCACAAGAGCAAACCAGCGTTTTATACCAGCTTCTACGACCAAGCTTATCACTGCCTGGCTGGCGTTGAGCCATTGGGGTGAGAGCCATCGGTTTCGCACCGAATTTTATCTAGATCGCGATACTTCCACTCTATGGGTTAAAGCGGGTGGTGATCCTTTTCTTGTGTCAGAGGAGCTAAACATCATCGCTGGTAAAATTGCCGCGTTAAACCCTGTAAAAATTTCACAGATCGCGCTGGATGTATCGCTCTTTGAAGCTGATCTTGTAGTGCCGGGGGCCACTACCACAAATAACCCCTATGATGCGTCACCCTCAGCCATCGCGGCCAACTTCAATACCATTTATCTAAAAAAACAACACGGAAAAGTAGTCTCGGCTGAGCCCCAGACGCCCTTAACAGCCTATTCACTTGGGTTCGGTAAAGATATCACCGGTTCGTCGTTGCGAGTGAACACCGGCAGACACTCGCAAGACGCTGAGCGATATTTTGCCCAGTTATTGTCGAAATTTTTAGCGCAAAAAGGAATAGCCGTTGAAGCTGAGATCAGCTGGGGGCGGTTTCCGGTGGCTTCCGCTGATGTGATCCATCTAAGTAGCCGCACCTTAGGCGAGATCATCACCGCGATGCTTAAGTATTCAACTAACTTTATTGCCAACCAGATTATGTTAACGCTGGTGGCAGAGCAAACCGCTTTGCCTGCCAATTTCAGCAGGGTGCATGAATACATGCAAAGCACTCTCAGTAATCACTTTTTATGGAAAGACTTTGCATTTTATGAAGGGGCAGGGTTGTCGCCAAAAAATCAGTTAACACCCAACCAGTTGCTTGCCTTATTAGTTGATTTCAAGCCATGGCGTCACTTACTTGATGAGGTGGAACCAGGTGTTTTTGCAAAAACCGGAACGCTAACAAACGTTAGTACACTGGCGGGTTATATTGATCATAAAGCTGGCTCAAGGTTGTTTGCCATTATGATCAATGAAAGGGTGTCAAGACAATTCAGCCGTGAGCTAGCTGTTGAGTTTTCGCGTTTTTAGTGTCTTGATATTGCTTTAATTTACCATGAATTAAAAAACAGGCTCAGCGTATGATGATCGATTGCATGACTTATTCTTGCTAAATTTACCAGTTTTTTTAATCACTTGGCAAAGATAACTTTCTGGGTGCTTCACATTGATCACAGTCTGCGGTCTTTTCAGTTTTGTTGGTAGAGCCTGGTGCGATCTGTTTTTTTATTGCGCAGTTTTCACAGCTTTGTAACAAAGGGCCATATTTTTTGTACATTATTCCGCCAAGAATTACTCCGTTGGTGTTAGCGGTAGTTACATCATTGTAGCCAGCGCCGTTTTCATAAACGCCAGCGTACCAACCACCATCAGGGTCATAAGCACTGCTTATAGTCGACATCAGTACATCACTGTAGGGGTCATCAGGAAACAGCATTGCCATAGAAATAGCCGCTTTGGTAGACACAGATTTAAGATGATTGAAGTCATTCCCTAAACTGTCTATGGTACTGAAATTCAAACCGGCATTAAATATTGTATTGTATAGAAAGTAGGGCTCTCGATCTATGTTGTCCTCTGATATCGCGGTGACGATACCGGTTTCCTGCCAGCGCTTTTTCTGAACATCAAAAATATTTTGCAACAACTGACGGTTGTCGTCATCTATGCCGAGCTCCATGGCATCCATTGCGTAAGATTCTGTGACCACGTAGTTGTTGGCCGTGTATTCCCGCGGGTCGCGGCTATCATAGGCAATGCTAACTCCCAGGATATCTGCGTTGCTGCGCCATTTGTTATTATAGTTCGCAGCCGTTGTAGCGCTGAAGCCTACTTTTTCAAATACTTTGGCGGCGTATTGCTCGTACCCCAGTCGCCCTTCCTGACGTGGATGAATCTTGCTTCTGTCTTCTTCATCTCTTTCCATTCCATACATTTCTTCGTTGTATATCAGACGAGAATAGTCCCAACGGGATAGAACCGATTTGACCCCGATAGAATATTTCGGGTACACGCGTTGTAGGGTAGTCATCCATGAGATCAATCGGGCCAGATCAAGGACCGAAACACCGATACCGTCGGCAACTTCGTTATTGCCATAGTCAACCATTTGTCTGGTTTGGACGTTGTATACTTTGTTGGGTGCTGCGCCGTCGAACAGTTCAATGGTAGACAGGGTTTCAAGCAGCGCCATTATGGCATCGTCGAATTTCTTTTGATCGATCAGCTGCAGATCTTTTGCAGCAATAAACGCAGCAAGTGCTGACCCGGTATCCCACATGGTGGTTGAAGGATAATTGTTGACTGAGTTCACCAGCCCGGTTTGCGGGTTGTAGTTGTTTTCGAAGTACTTCCATGCAATCCGAGCCATTTCAAGGTCTGCCTCGCTGAGGTCAGTTGACGCGGTTGTTGCTGCGTAAGGGTTCTTAAACTCATCACTTTGCACTGTGTTATTTCCACCTGTCAATGCAGCACCCAGTGTTGGTAATTCTGCATCTGGCTGTACCCCCGATATAACAACCATAGCGATGATAGTGCCTGCAGCCACTGCCAGTATGGTTTCTGGTACAAGAATAGCCAACTGCTTTGCCAAAGAATTTTTATTAGCGGATGTAAAAGACGGGCTCGTGTTCTTTTTTCTCTTTTCCGGTTCTTCACTTTTCAACGAGGTTGTATCCATTAGATATTCGCGTCGAGCGCTGCAAGCGTTTGCTTCAGAACTAAAATTACTGGTTGGACTGTGCCGTTGATGTCCCCGGATTGCCATTGTGCAGCCACACTATCAATAGGTGCCATGAGTTCTTGAAGGCTTGTTTTTACATCTGGGTATTTGGTGCTTGTTTCCCAAATGGCGCTTTTGGTTGATAGCAGCGTAGCGGCGGCGTCGAGTAGACTGGAATGCTTTTCACGTTCAGACTCGATCACATCTTGATAGGCTTTTCTAAGATCGGCAAACTCAGCCTGGATGGCTAGTTGCTGTTCTGGTGTTCTGGTCTCTGTTGTTAGGTCGTTGTTGATGGCTGAAGAAGCAGTAGGAGCCGGAATCGCAGCAGCAGCTGCTGGTTTGGTGATTTCTTCAAATTTGGCTAGCAGAGCTAAGTGGTTTTTCCGTTGTGCG
>JALZUX010000195.1 GCA_023301405.1 Granulosicoccaceae bacterium
ACACACGTTAAGAATTATTGGTACACACCCTCCGGCACCAATAACTAATGACTTGTATCTTGAGCGAAATAGCCATCTGTTAAAAATTGCAGCGCAGGCACAATCGCTTGCAACACCAATGGTTATTCTGGGGGATTTAAACATCACTCCATGGTCTGGCCATTTTCGTAAATTCATTAATGCCGGAAACCTGACGGACGGTAGGCGGGGAATGAATATTATGCCTACATGGCCTGTATTTTTACCTGTATTGCAAATCCCTATTGACCACGTGATCGTCAATGATGCTGTTGAAGTTAAAAACATGGAGGCCAGTGAGGGACTATCGTCTGATCACCATGCGGTTTGGGCTGATATACAGTTGCGGTAACTATTCTGAACGCGCTATCGAGTCCATGGGCGGTGTTGTTTGTGGCGTGGCCTGCCACCTTGGAATATCTGTGTATGTTGCGCGTGAACTCCTACCCAATGAACACGACAAGTGCGCGCTGTATAATAAGCACCCCTGAATTTACAGGCTTAGTATGTATCAGTTCTACATGAAGTGCTGCGTGGCTACAGCTTGTTTAACTCAACCCAACGGCTACCTTGATTCGATGACTCAACTGCTGCTGCTACAAAGCTGACTCCTGCTAGTCCGTCTTGTACGGTGGGGCATAGAAAGCTGTCAGTTATTTTTTCTCCTGTACGCATCGCTTTTATTGCTTGAGCGGCATCTGTATAAAGATTGGCAAAACCCTCCAGGTAACCTTCGGGGTGACCAGCTGGAATTCGCGATACCGCGTTGGCTGCGTCATTTGCACCGCTGCCGCCGCGAGTAAGTAACTGTTTGGGCTCTCCTAGCTTGGTGTACCACAGGTAGTTGGGATCTTCCTGGCTCCACTCAAGCCCACCGTCGGTGCCATAGACGCGAAGGCGTAGCGCGTTTTCATTGCCGGGTGCAACTTGGCTGGACCAGATCAGTCCTTTAGCGCCGCCTTGGTAGCGCAGCATCACATGGGCGTTGTCGTCGAGTTGTCGGCCGTCAACGAAGCTGTCGAGGTCAGCACATAATGATTGCAATTCAAGACCACTGACAAAGCAGCCTAAGTTAAACGCGTGAGTGCCGATGTCGCCAATGCACCCGCCTATGCCCGAGCGCTTGGGGTCGGTTCGCCAGTCGGCTTGTTTTTGACCGGTGTCTTCCAGTTTTGTGGATAGCCAGTCCTGCGGATATTCTGCTTGTACTAGTCTGATTGTGCCAAGTGCGCCGTCTTGAACGAACTGGCGTGCCTGGCGGATCATGGGGTAGCCGGTGTAGTTATGCGTTAGTACAAATAGAGCGCCGGAATCTTCAGCCGCTTTAACCAGTGCCTTAGCGTCTGCGAGTGACGACGTTAAAGGCTTATCACAGATAACATGTATGCCTTTGGATAAAAATTCGCGTGCAACATCAAAGTGCAAATGGTTAGGCGTAACAATGCTGACGGCTTCAATACCGTGTTCAAGTGCGGCCTCGGTTTCTGCCATTACTTTGTAGTCACTGTAAGCACGATCACTGCTAACCCCAAGGTCTGCTGCGGATGCCAGCGCTTTTTCTGGGGTTGATGAAAAGGCACCGGCAACTAATTGATAGTGATCATCCATGCGGGCGGCAATTCTATGCACACCGCCGATAAACGCATCGCGGCCACCGCCTACCATGCCCAGCCGAATACGCGCTGGTGTTGTTTCTGTTTCAGCCATAGTGGTTAGTCCTGTATGCCTAGCATGCGTCGATTGGCGGCGTCATCGGTGCCTGCATCTGCGAAATCATCAAAGGCTTTTTCAGTGACCCGGATAATATGTGCGTTGACAAAATCAGCGCCTTCGCGTGCGCCGTCTTCAGGGTGCTTCAGGCAGCATTCCCACTCGACCACAGCCCAGCCGTCAAAACCACAGGCCGACAGTTTTGAGAATATAGAGACGAAGTCAACCTGACCATCACCCAGGCTGCGAAAACGCCCGGCGCGGTCAACCCACGGTTGGTAGCCGGAATACACCCCTTGTTTGCCGGTGGGGTTGAGTTCGGCATCTTTAACATGAAACATTTTGATGCGCTCGTGGTAGATATCAATATTGGCTAGGTAGTCTAAATGCTGAAGCACATAGTGTGATGGATCGTAAAGCATATTACAGCGGCTATGGTTGTTGACTCTTTCAAGAAACATTTCAAAGGTGATGCCGTCGTGTAGGTCTTCACCGGGGTGAATTTCATAGCAAACATCAACGCCGCAGTGTTCGGCTTTATCAAGTAGTGGACGCCAGCGTTTTGCTAATTCGTCAAAGGCGGTTTCAACTAAGCCGGCCGGGCGCTGTGGCCACGGGTACACATAGGGCCAGGCCAGTGCGCCGGAAAAAGTGGCGTGTGCGCCGATGCCCATGTTTTTAGAGGCTTCGAGTGCTTTGCCGACTTGATCAACCGCCCAGGCTTGTCTGGCAGCGGGGTTGCCGCGAACCTCGGGGGCGGCGAAGCCGTCGAAGGCATCGTCATAGGCGGGATGCACGGCAACCAGCTGTCCTTGCAGATGGGTAGATAGCTCGGTGACTTCAATACCGTTTTCGGCCGCAACACCTTTGAATTCGTCACAGTAGTCTTTTGAGTTGGCGGCTTTGTCGAGATCAATGAGTTGTGCGTCCCACGTGGGGACTTGTACGCCTTTGTAGCCGCAGTCTGCTGCCCACTTAGTGATTGAGTCCCATGAATTAAATGGCGGAGCTTCGCCACCAAACTGTGCCAGAAACAGGCCCGGGCCTTTAATTGTTTTCATGTTTCCCCTCTGATAAATGAATTTGTCAGCACGGCAACTGTGGAAATACTAGGTCGCAGTCACCCGATAAAAATATCATAACACTTTAGGCAGAGTTTTCTAATAATGACATATCGGTCGATACCGGTTAACATTTGGATGAATTTTTTCACCGCTTTTTCAGCTGAAACCTTGCGGTTAACGCGCAATAATACCGTTGTGTTTTGTGTGATAAATTCTTTGCCAATGATTGGTAGATCGCTATGGCGATGCAGCGCTGATTTGTATGCCAGCTTACGTCGATAAACTACATAGTAAGGTATAATTTTGGACGATCAAAAAAATAGGCAAGGTGGTTGTCTTTGCGGTGCGTTGCGTTACACCGCGGGTGAGCCTCCCTTTGCTGCAGACTACTGCCACTGTAG
>JALZUX010000196.1 GCA_023301405.1 Granulosicoccaceae bacterium
TTCATCGGCTAGAATCACCGGGAAGTTTTCACCTGACACATTGCGCTGCTTATACCCCGGCAGCGTGGCTGGCGTTACCAGCAGATTTCCCTTGGGCACATTGGTGACGCAACTAAGTATATCTAGATCCATCAGGGTGCCAAAGCTGAAAAGCGGCTTGTGTTGATTATTCATAACAGAGGGACTAGCAAGGGGGACGAGACAACCTAGCCAATTTTTGCCTGGCTCGGGGCGCGCCAGTCTAGCGCAACACTTTGCTCTAAACAATACAAAAATAATAGGACTTCAGATAGACTGGAACGCACACGATAACTGGCAGAGCACAGGCAATTTATTAAGCAAAAAATCTGCAAGTTGATGAATAATTAAAAGCTTTTACAACAACCAGTTGCGCAATAAGACGGAGTCACATGAACCACAATCAAACCGACGACCAGCAACAGGATACTACTAACCCGCAACCCTCCGACTATGAACTGCGCCTGCAAGCAGCACTTGATGAGCTGGATGAGCGAGGTGTCTGGAAAAACAATTCAAGGCCACCGTATTTCCGCTTGGCGCGAAAGATGGGCTGGCAGGTCAAGCCACCCTACTATTCTTCCATAGCCTTTAACGCCACGTTTTCCTGCTTGCTGTTTGGTTTTTTCTGGGGAGTGATCATGTGGATATTTGTGTGGTCACAGCAAGATATTTCGCTAAAAGAAGCGTTGTTATCAACGTTTAACATCGCCATTCTAGTTGGATTGCTTACGTCCATGACGACTTACATTTCAGTGCGATTCCGCAAGTTAACCCCATGGGACAAGCTACTTAGAAACCCGAATGAACAGGCTGACTGGGAAATCTAAATTATCCTCTAAATCTGTGAGCCACCACGTAATTGGTTACACAGTAAACCACTATTTAATTTTCTAACTGTCGTCAGTGATTAAAAACACTAGAGCCAGAATAATCGCGACGACACCGGGCACGACAATAAATGTTACCCAACCATGTCCCAACATTCCCTCCCATAGAATTACAAACACCGGCACCAGGTAACCGTAGGCCATTACCTTTACCGATGGCAGACGCAGTGTGGCGTATTGAACCAAGGAAACGGTTCCTGCTGTAGCGCCAATACCCAAATAAAGTATTGCTACCCAAACCACCCATGGCACGCTCAGCCAATCAGTTGATAATATCTGCGGAGCACTGTAAGCACCGGTCACCAGTAATCCGCCACAGATACTGGCAAAGGTATACACCATTAACGGCTCACCCCGGTTTAGAAATCTGCCCATAGGGGTATACAGCGCATGCGCAGCACAGCCGATAAAAAACAGTTGTTCGCCGCGTCCAAACTTTAGTCCTAGTAAAGCTACCGTGTCCCCGCGAAATATCACCCACAATGCGCCACCGGCGGCCATCAACAAGGCTACCGCCACCAACGGTGTTGTTACTTGCCGCAGCAGAATGAAACCGAACAGCGCACTCATTAACGGGGTCAGGGTAAATACCGCACTGGTGGACACCGGATCTGTGATTCTCAGCGCCTCGAACATCAAAATAAAATACAACGCCAGCAACCCACCCACCACCAAATAACGCCAGGCACTCGCCAAGTGCTCTATGTCAATAGAGTTCCAAACTACACCCCCCAACACAATTGCGGCAATTAGAAATCGTGCAGCAGTCAGCACCGCTGGCTCGACAAAGGGAGCTGCAATATGCCCAAGCGAAAAGGATACTGAAATCACAGCAGCAAAAACAATCATTGCGGCATGCCCCTTCACGGCTGGTGTTTGCTCCATTGTTTTGTTATTTGATTTACCTGTGATGGGCTCTATCCTAACGCAGCGATTGTCTGTTTTGTGTATCGAGACAGTTACCCCGTCAATTGCGGCAGTGTGTCGTTATCCGGATTTAAGGGTATGTACTTAGCTTTTTTTCGAACCTATACCTTACTACTTTATGAATTTAGAGTGTTGTGATTACTCAGGGTGCGCCTGTCGTATTCGTGGGCAAAGCGCTCGCGCGCAACATACACGAATATGTTGAGCGCAGCCGACACCGCCCACGAACACGACAGATGTGCTCTGAATAGTTACATTTGATATAGTTTATGTTTTACCCGTTACAAAGGAAACATTGCGTGACTGAAGACACTACCTATACCCCTCCTGATGTTTGGAAATGGGAATCAGAAAGCGGCGGCAACTGGGCCAGCATCAACAGACCGATTGCAGGCGCCACACACGAAAAAGAGCTTCCTGTTGGCAAGCACCCCTTACAGCTCTATTCACTGGCCACTCCTAACGGAGTTAAGGTCACCATTATGCTTGAAGAGCTGCTTGCGCTGGGGCACTCCGGCGCAGAATATGATGCTTACTTAATCAAAATTGGTGATGGCGATCAGTTTGGTAGCGACTTTGTCAGCATTAACCCCAACTCGAAGATCCCTGCTCTGCTTGACCACAGTACTGACTCTCCTACCAGAGTGTTTGAAAGCGGCGCTATTCTGCTTTACCTTGCTGAAAAATTCTCAGCCCTGTTACCAACCGACCACGCCGCCCGCACAGAGTGTTTGTCATGGTTATTCTGGCAGATGGGCAGTGCGCCGTATCTGGGTGGTGGCTTCGGGCACTTCTACAAATACGCCCCGGTCAAAATAGAATACTGCATTGACCGCTTTACCATGGAAACGAAACGCCAACTTGATGTACTAGACAAACACCTGGAAGGCAAAAAGTATATGTGTGGCGACGACTACACCATTGCCGATATCGCCATCTGGCCATGGTACGGTGCCGTCGTACTAAACACCGTTTACGAAGCAGCTGAATTTCTAGAAGCAGACGGCTACTCTAATGTTATGCGATGGGCAAAGAGCATTGACTCTCGTCCTGCGGTAAAGCGCGGAAGAATGGTGAATCGAAGTTTCGGGCCTCTTGATGAGCAACTGCATGAGCGCCACAGCAGCACTGACTTTGACACCAGAACGGAAGACAAACTAAACCCTGTTTAATTACCTGTGGCAGATAGATCAGTGAATATTGTGGTGGCAGCTCTCTTTAAGCGCCACCACTACTGATCGAATCAACACCGCCAACTGTGAATGCCGGCCCGCAACGCTCACATGACACTCTGGCATCCCTTCAACAATCAGTACTTTGCAAACCGATGTACCGATGTGCTGCTGATCATATCGCGCTGTACGCTTGTATTGTTCAACATGGCGTTACCACCTACTTGTATGCATTGTCAGATTCAACACTACAGTATTAACGGGTATCGCTGTTGATCAGGCAATAACGTTAGGTAGATTCTGCGAACAATTTGCTTGAAATACCACCAAGCCGCGTAAATGCAATGGCCGCTCACACCATGAGGCTAAAGAAACTCACTAACTCGCCGTTACCACATCGCACAGCAAGTCACCACGCGGTTCCTGCCAAGGCTTCGAGGCGCGTTGCCGCCATATAAGCGGTAGACACTGTTAGGTACATATGTATCCAAAGAGATGCATACAAATAATAAATGTAAAAGTCCGGGCAGATTAAGGGCGAGATTGCGGAAATGTTTACCATGAGCAAGCAAAATCAGTACTATTCCGAGTGGAATGACACACCCAGAAACGACTATTACCGCGATCAGGAATATCACGGGACAGACTCTGTCGATGCATTCCAGCCCGACTTGGGTGACGTCGACGCCGATCACGCCGACGCTGCCTCATATGGTGCTGCAGAGCATTATCAGGACAGTACCGTTGACGACCATTGGCAATCCACCGGCCATAGTGATGACGACTACCTCACGCCGTATCACGAG
>JALZUX010000197.1 GCA_023301405.1 Granulosicoccaceae bacterium
CATTGCCGCCGGGATCACCAGCCCCCCAAAGAGCTTGATAAAATCCCCGTTTAGTCACGACTCTTTTACCGTTGATCGCGATCAACGAGTCACCCACTGTTAGCCCCGCGATCTCAGCTGGGCTGCCTGGCGCAACCCGCACTACCTGCAAGTCCGGCATTTTGTCATCAATTGAAGCGCCTAACCACGGCCGCCTGTCACCCTCTGAAGGTTGCGCTGCCAGCAAAGATCCTAATTTTTGCGTTAGATGCTCAATCGGGATAAAAAGATTGCCAGATATCGGTTGCTCATCGACACTTGAGCCGATATCACTTAACAACAAACTACCAATGCCCACGAGCTTTGCATCTCGGTTGAGTAACGCCGCACCACTGAAGTTGCGAGTTGCTGGTGATGTATAGAAAGCTCGATCAATATAATATTCCCACGAACCAGCAAACTCTTTGATAGCAGCAATCCGAGTTACCTGCGCTGTATCTGTGCCACCGTGCTTGAGGACCACCACATCTTCATCTACACCGATGTATTCAGATTGCCCCAATGCTATGGCACCGATGCCAACCGGGAGTGATGCTCGCAAAAGTGCCAGCCCGGTCACATGGTCGTTGACGATCACCTCGGCCGGAACTGTTTCTCCATTGTTGAACGTCACCTGAATGTCTTGTGCCTCAACGACCAGATATCCCACGGTGACCATTAATCCGCTTGCATCAATAACAACCGCGTTGCCGTTGCGTGTAGCACCAAGAGTAGCCACTGTTTTGCCGGCCTTGAGAACAGTGGTTTCTATCTTGGCAATAGCTTGCGCGTATTCGGTCGCCGAAGGTTTAGCACCAACCGGCCGAAACACTAGCAACACTAAAAACAGTGTGATAGCCGAGTAACTGATTGTTTTTACCATTATCTGAGCTTCGCGGATGAACCAGTTCACAGTCTGCCATGCCTCCCGTGATAGATGGAAGTGTTCTGGAAGAACGCCGCCACTGAATATCCTTCAACCCAAACCCACAGAAAACTGCCGTAACCATTTCCCAAAATCGCAGATCTACTGCGCTTAGAATGTGACGCTCGCAGGGAAACCTGTTTAATGAACAGAAGAATTTCCCCTATGCGCCAAGGCTAGCACCTTTATTGCTGCGTGGTAGTGTCGGGTGATGGCATCATTTCCGTTATCTTATTGAACAAACAACCTGTTCCGAAGGGAAAAAGGCTTGTCCAACACCTTTGTCAATATTTGACTGTATTTGGAGTTATTAAGTATGCGAAAGCTCACTTTAGCCATAGCATTTATGGCGGTGACCTTGTGCACTGCAGTGCAAGCCGCCGAATTAAAAGAAAATTTCAGCTATGGCATCAACTACGCGTGGAAAACCTATGCAGGAGATTTCGGCGGTATTTCAGCCTGGGGCCTCAGCGGCGTAGCCTCTGACCCTGATGCCTATCGGGCAGAACTGCAAGACATGGCCAACAATGGCATAAAAGTGGTGCGGTGGTGGATATGGCCGGAGTTCTGGACCGACGCCGTTAGTTTCTCACCAGACGGCAGTCCTAACCCATTAGGTCAAGCTGCAATTGATGATGGCCTGAAAGCGCTGGAAATAGCCGACGAAGTGGGTGTACGCCTAATGCTTTGCTTGTTTTCATTCGATGGATTTAGGCCCTCCCGCGAAACGTTTGGCATTCAAATGACCGGTTATCACGATATCGTTATCGATGATACAAAGCGCAGTGCACTGATGGAAAACATCGTCACGCCATTTGCTAAAGCACTACAGAGCAGCCCCTACATCGACAGCCTACATTCGTGGGACGTGATTAACGAGCCCGAGTGGGCAACAACCGGGGCTAGCAAATACGGCGGTGAAACCTTCGAACCTGACGAAGAACTGCAAGCGATCACCCACGATCAAATGGAAACCTTCATAGCAGACACGATCAAAGTCTTACGAGCTGAAACACCAGACGTTCCTTTATCAGTGGGAGCCGCAGCGTTGAAGTGGGCTCACGCATGGACCGCTCTGGATGTCGATTTTTATCAGACGCACATTTATGATTGGGTTAACGCCTTCTGGCCGTACTCAAAGTCCCCGGCAGATTTCGGACTGGATGATAAGCCGCTCATTATGGGTGAATACCCTGTAGAAGGTCTAGAGGATGTTGACCATAAAACCATGCTGGACAGCTGGTATTCAAACGGCTACGCCGGCGCGATAGGTTGGGACTACCGTATCACTCACGCCAAGGGCCTTTCCGACAGTGCGTTATCCGCTACCCGCAATGGCTACCTGGCAGAATTCAACGACTTTGCGCTCGAATCAATTGATCCCTCGGATATTGCTGTCGAAAACAACCAGTCCACTGAAACAGAATCAGAGCCTGAGTTCGACTCAGCGAAAGCAAAAGCAACGCCCTTGACTGCCCCCGGTCAACCAGTGCTTGAAGTTATTGAGTAACAACTGTGGTCTCCGCTGTGACGGTGGTTCACCGTGACAGCAGACCAGCTTTCCCACACCGACTCCACCGGAAGCAGCACCCAGGTATTACGGACCACTTCAACCACAACTTGCTTGACCCCATCAGGAAAACGCGCCTCAGCACCGAGCCCTAAGCCATTCCGGTAAAAACTAATTCGTACATGATTGGCCTAGTTGAGCGGGTTGCTTACGAAGTAATCGACAGCCTATGTTTCTTAGTTCTCACTTATTCCACCTTTAACGTGAGTGTCAGGTTAAACAGCTATGTGGTTAATCGGTTGTTCTCAGCAATACATCAATAGGATTTTTTGATTTATCGAA
>JALZUX010000198.1 GCA_023301405.1 Granulosicoccaceae bacterium
TGCTATTGAGATCAATCTCGTGAATTAACAATGACTATTCGCCTCAATCTGATCGAAATATCTGACTGGAAATCTCACAACGAAGCTTAAGACCTCAGTTCTCGGGCAGGCTTGTAGATGAGAGTCTGGCAATTTAAAGAACGCTGTCAGGGCGACTATTTGCCGCTTTGTACCGAGTGTGTTTGATACACTACGCGATACTTTTCTTCTAAGGCTGGAATCTATGCGGTGCCCTTTTTGTGGAGCGATGGACACCAAAGTCATCGACTCAAGACTCAGTGGTGACAACGATCAAATACGTCGGCGGCGCGAGTGCCTGGAGTGCCAGGAACGTTTCACGACCTATGAAAACGCCGAGCTCAATTTGCCCCGTGTGGTGAAGTCTGACGGCAGCCGCGAGCCTTTCTCGGAAAAAAAGCTATTGGCTGGTCTGCAGAAAGCCTTGGAAAAACGCCCGGTAGCGATGGACGATGTTCACCTGTCAATGAGCCGCCTAAAGCACCGTACACTGGTGGCAGGGGAGCGTGAAGTTCGCTCGCGTAAGTTAGGTGAATGGGTCATGGAAGAGCTGCTGAAGCTTGATCATGTCGCCTATATCCGGTTTGCGTCTGTGTACTTGAGCTTTGAGGATATCGCCTCATTTCGGGAAGTGATCGAACGACTTGAAAAAGAGCTGTCCCCCGAAGAAGCACGCAGCCAGCTGAATTTGCTGGAAGAAGAGCATTCCAGAATCGCAAGGCCACGGCGCAAATAATGTTTTCTGATGAAGATCGCGACTACATGTCGCAAGCCATGGCACTGGCGGAGCGGGGTATGTACACCACCGGCTCTAACCCACGTGTGGGTTGTGTACTAGTAAAAGATGGTGGGGTGATTGGCCAGGGTTGGACGCAACCTGTTGGCGAGGCGCATGCCGAAGTTGAGGCGCTAAACAGCTGCGAGGTAAGCCCGGCAGGCGCCACAGCCTACGTTACCCTTGAGCCTTGCTCTCATCAGGGGCGCACGCCACCGTGCGCTGATACGCTGATTAAAAACAACATTGCGCGGGTGGTTGTATCAAGCGTTGACCCAAATCCGTTAGTGGGTGGCAGCGGCATTGATCGCCTGAGAGACGCAGGGATCGAAGTCGATGTAGGGCTTTTAGACGATGAAAACCGGGCGCTTAACTGTGGTTTCTTCAGCCGCATGAAGCGAGGGCGGCCGTGGGTCAGGTTAAAACTGGCGGCAAGTCTTGATGGGCGTACTGCACTGGCATCGGGTGATAGCTACTGGATCACCAGTGAGGCCGCTCGCGCTGATGTGCAGCTATGGCGTGCACGGGCAAACTGTATCCTGACCGGAGTAGGGACCATCATCGCCGATGACCCCCGAATGACAGTGCGCCTGCCACAGGAACGATGGACAATTGAGCATGGCCGCCAGCCTTTGCTTGCCGTTGTTGATTCAACTTTACGTACACCTATCAATGCGAAAATCTTCGATCGAGACGGGAAAGTTGTTATATATTCCAATACAAACAAGGACATGTATGATAAATGTGAAGTGAATTATCATCTTAATCCAACTGAAACCGGTAACGTCAGCTTGCCCGGGGTATTAAGTGATCTTGCGCAGCGTGAAATCAATGAAGTGCATGTAGAGGGCGGTGCTAATGTGTCGGCAAGCCTGCTTGCTGAAAACCTGATTGACGAGCTAATTGTTTATATCGCCCCCAATTTGCTGGGTTCTGATGCCAGAGCGATGTTTGAGTTTACCGGCTTGGAGCAAATGGCCGTCAGACCGGAATTCGACTTCACCGATATCAGCCAGGTTGGCCCGGATGTGCGTTTGACTTTACGGCCCAAAGTCAACAAAACCTCAAACTACTAAAACATCAATTTGAAAGAGTCTTTATGTCTACTGTTGTTGTAGTCCGCAAAAACGGAGTTGCCTGTATTGCTGCTGATTCGCTTACGAGTTACGGAGATCTGAAGCTGTCAGCCGCTTTTGACCCGCATAGTGAAAAAATTCAAACCTTCGACGATACGCATTTAGCGATTGTTGGCAGTGCGGCCCATACGCTAGTGATCGAAAGCCTGTTGCAGCAAGAAGATTTCTTCCCTGATTTCAGCAGCCGGGCCGAGATCTTCAAAACTTTTTCTAACGTGCACCGTGAGTTAAAAGAAAACTACTTCCTGAATACCAAGGACGAAGAAGACGATCCATACGAATCCAGCCATATAGACGCCTTAGCCGCAAACAAACACGGGATCTTTGGCATTTATGCCATGCGCGAAGTTTACGAATACTCACGGTTTTGGGCGACCGGGTCAGGTAGCCCGTATGCGTTAGGGGCCATGCACGCAGTGTATGACCGCTATGACTCCGCCGAGACCATAGCGCAGGCCGGGGTAATGGCCGGAGCCGAGTTTGATAATGCCTCGTCAATGCCAATGACCCAGCGGGTCATTGACCTTGACGCCGACTAGCCTTATTCGTGCATGGCGTAGAGACGATGTTTTCGAGCCTAATCGCCGCTAAGTTTTAACGGCTGGCGGGGTGATAAGCCCATATTCGCCTTTAAATTCAATAGTGGGCAGAACAATAGAGCACTGGCGGCCTTTTTAAGGTAGACTTCGGCGCCTTTTGAATAATTTTCCCTTTTCACAAATATTTGGAGTCTCTCATGGCTGTTGAACGTACTATTTCTATTATCAAGCCCGATGCGGTTGGCAAAAACGTAATCGGTCAGATCTATGATCGCTTTGAAAAAGCCGGTCTGCAGGTTGTTGCTGCTAAAATGATGCAGCTTAGCCAGGCACAAGCGGAAGGCTTCTACGAAGTTCATAAAGAGCGTCCTTTCTATAAAGATCTGGTCGGCTTTATGACTTCCGGCCCCGTTATGGTGCAGGTTCTTGAAGGCGAAAATGCCATTGCCAAAAACCGCGAAGTGATGGGTGCTACCAATCCTTCTGAAGCGGCTGCCGGTACTATTCGCGCAGACTTCGCCAGCAGCATTGACGAAAATGCCGTTCATGGTTCAGATGCCCCGGAAACAGCGGCTGACGAAATCAAATTTTTCTTCGGTGACGAAGGTGTTTGCGAACGCAAGCGCTAGACCGATCCAGTAGGCGTAAACGAAAGTGGCTTCTCTGACCAGTGATAAAGTAAACCTACTCGACTTTGATCGGGAGGGTTTACGTGCGTATTTTGAAACTATTGATGAGAAGCCATTTCGTGCAGATCAAGTAATAAAGTGGCTGTACCAGCACGGCGTGTCTGATTTCGACCAAATGACAAACCTGGCGGTAAAGCTGCGCGAAAAGCTTCACCAGCATTGCGAAGTGTATTTGCCCGAGGTTGAGCACGGCAATTTGTCTGGTGACGGGACAAGCAAGTGGATCTTCAGGCTGCGAGGCATGAACAGCATTGAAGCTGTATTTATCCCTGAGAAAAATCGCGGCACGCTATGCGTTTCTTCGCAGGTTGGCTGTGCGCTTGATTGTTCTTTTTGTTCTACCGCCCGTCAGGGCTTCAACCGAAATTTATCCACCGGTGAGATAATTGGTCAAGTGTGGCTAGCCACGCATCTGCTAAAAAAGAACCCCGCTACACAACACCATCGTATTACTAATGTAGTGATGATGGGGATGGGTGAGCCGTTACTTAATTTTAATAACCTGGTCAAAGCACTGAACCTGATGCTTGATGACAAGGCTTATGGTTTAAGCAAGCGCCGCGTTACGGTTAGCACCAGTGGCGTATTACCGGCAATGGATAAGCTTAAAGATGCGGTAGACGTTTCATTAGCAGTGTCATTACATGCAGCAAACGATGAGCTGCGCTCTGAACTTGTGCCGCTTAATAAAACGTACCCCATTGCTGAACTCATGGCAGCGTGCCAACGATGGGTAGGCAAGGGTGATCGCAAACGACACATCATGTTTGAATACGTGATGCTGGATGGTGTCAATGACAAACCAGAACACGCCCGTGAATTAGCCAAGTTGTTAAAAGGTTTCCCGTGCAAGGTAAATCTTATTCCCTTTAACCCGTTTCCCAAGGCCGGTTACTTGCGATCAAGCGATGAAGCGATAGAGCGCTTTTGGCAAATTCTCACTAAAAACAAAGTAATTTCTACCCGCAGGCAGACCCGCGGTGACGATATCGA
>JALZUX010000199.1 GCA_023301405.1 Granulosicoccaceae bacterium
TTATCTATCTGCTAAGCCAAGGGCTCGGTCAGTACCGCGCACTTCATGCGTTGAATATTTGGCCATAGATTTGCGGTGATGTGGCGGTAGGTTTGCCGCTGAGTGGCGAATCTATTTGCATAATGTGAGTTCGGCTGTTGTGCCATAAAAAAAGCGGCCATTGGCCGCTTCTAATGAATCCACTCGAATCTGGCGCTAACTGGCCAGGCTCGGCAAGTGAACTACATCAAACGAGTTCAGTACTTTTTTGGATTACTCGACTGACGATGCCGTATTCAATCGCGGCCGATGTGTCCATCCACTTGTCGCGTTCAATGTCCAGGCGAACTCTGTCGATATCAGTGCCAGTGCGTGTCGAGATGACCTGAGCCAGTCGTTCGCGCATCTTAACGATTTGCTCGGCTTGAATGGCGATGTCAGAGGCGCTGCCACCGGCACCACCGGAGGGCTGGTGGATCAGGAAGCGGGTATTAGTCAGGCAGCAGCGATCTTCTTTTTCCGCCGCTAGAAAAATATGCGTGCCAGCACTGGCAACATAGCCTGTGCCAATCACCAGCACTCTCGGCTCGATGAAGGTGATCACATCGTGGATACTGTCGCCAGCTTCCACATGACCGCCTTGGCTGTTGACGAACAGCTGAATCGGGTCGGAAGAGTCCTCGGCCAGTGCCAATAGCTGGCTCATCACTCTCTTGGCCATTGTCTGGTTAATCTCTTCGCAAATAATTACCTTGCGCGCATTGAAAAGCTTTTCCGCAATGGACGGGTCTGGTTTGTCTGAATTTTTTTTGTCGTCTGCCATCGAGGTCTCCGAAAGGACTCTGGGTGCCCGGGTTATTGAGGTTTTTGGGGGTATTTTATGTCGTGTACGTACTGGTGCACGGAAGATGCCCATTCTAGCTTTCTGGTACCAGATATGGGGTTAAAATGCGGAAATTGAAAGAGCTGTGACTTTGCTTGGTAGTGACAATGATATGACGCCGGTCCATATTCGCCGTAAAGCGCATTTTATGTTCAGTCAGTGCTCTGGATTTAAAGTGTGCGGCGAGGTCTTAACACGAGAATCGGCAGAGCCGAGTATTAAATGTCGGGCCTATTTTGGTCGGCGCATGTTGGCATGGTTAACCGCGCTAACGATGGCTTTCAATAGTGTTTTCTATTGGCATGCCGATGCTGGTTAAGCCTTTAGCGGCCTAACCGTGTGCATCGCTCAAAGTGAAAAAGTGATCTACCATGTTATT
Source organism: Granulosicoccaceae bacterium (assembly GCA_023301405.1). GTDB lineage: Bacteria > Pseudomonadota > Gammaproteobacteria > Granulosicoccales > Granulosicoccaceae. The sequence continues at coordinate 1,242 of JALZUX010000199.1, forward strand.
TGTAAAAAAAAACGGTTTAACAAAGGGATTGATTTACTAGGCGAATCTAGATTGTCATAAGTCGATTTATTCAATTCACTGGATCCGCTGTGGTGAATAGATGTGTTCCCTTTATTTTCTCGCCCCATTAGCTCTTGATATACCGAACAGTTTGGAGAGTTGGCTTTACTGTACTGATTGCAGGGCATCTAGTTTCTGTTTGCCAGTATCGGTGAGTCGGCGGAGGGTGATGGTTTTTATGCGACTACCAGCGCTGCCGCTTGGCTTGCTGTGTTCCACAAGACTGTTGTCCATAAGGAATTTCCAATCGTCGAAGTCTGGTTGGTTGTCACTAATATTTACGTCTCCGGCTAGTACTTCGAATAGTAAGTCGTAAAGGCGATCATCAGTCATAGCTTGTCTCGTAGCATTGTTAGCGGTAGGGTGCCGGAAGTATAGGTAAGGAAACTGGCATAAGATAGTATGGAGTATCGGATGTGACCGTGTTGCATGTGATAAGTTTCGGCGTCAGTGGGGCGGTGGTGGCAGGTTTGGTTTTTGTTTCCCTGCAGTTGGTTGCCGTTTGTTGGCTTATCATACTGACAGGTCACTCCAGGCTGTATGATCAGTGCCCGTTCACAAAGAGCGCGCAGCGAGGTTGTCTTATCTGCGTGAGATTTGGTCTGCTTGGGGTGGACGCGTTGGCCAGTACAAAGTAGCACCATGTTGTCAGTGAAATATAGCTTGCCAGCGCCGATTGCAGTAGCGTATGTCTCCGAGTGGGCACTTATGAGTCGTAGACCGATATTGACCAGGTGGATGCCTCATTTAAAGTTCAAAGGGCAGTAATAATGCAAAGCAGGCCGTTGCTCTGCTGTTCTAACGATTACGCTTGTATGTATGTTTGAAGCTATATCTGTAAATATTTGTCTAATTTATGTGTTGCTCGTGAATTATGCCAATTAGGTAAATCAGCGCTTTTTTGATGCCGTGTTGGTAGACTGATTTGCAATATTCGCAAGGTTCACTCTTATGCCAAAACTAAAAGCACTCCTTATGAGTGATACACATGGTACGCATTGGCACCAGAATTATTATGTTGAGGGTGAGTTTGACGTTTTAATTCATGCAGGAGATTTCACTAATTATGGTGATGATCAGGAAGTTGCGGGCTTTATTTTTTGGCTTGAGCAGCAGGATCAATTTAAGGATATTGTCTACATAGCAGGTAATCATGATCTGAACTATCAGGCAGAACGTTTAGTTACGCTTGCTAGTGGAGCCAGGCTTCACTATCTATTCAATAACAGTGTCACCATAGCCGGGGTTAAGTTTTACGGCTCACCTTGTACCCCGCGTTACTTTGATTGGGCGTTTATGTACGATCCGGAAAATGCCGCTGATGTTTGGTCAGCTATCCCGAGCGACACCGATGTGTTGATTACGCATGGGCCTCCACAAGGCATATTTGATCAGTGTCCCGGTGAGAATAAATTGATGGAACACGCGGGATGCCCTGTGTTGTTGTATGCAATAGAGCGAACGCCTTCTATCAAGTTGCATGTGTTTGGTCATATTCACGAAGGTTATGGTTTGAAAGAACACACTAATGGACGTGTGTCGGTAAACGCAGCGTTAGTTTACAGGGGGCTCCGAAGAGCACCGGTTGAGTTTACGATCGAGACTGATGGCTAGAGCGTATCCTGAAATAGCGCGAAGCTGTATGTCTCGGATAACCATTCACCGGTAGCATGCAGGTACTTAATTGAGTCAATATTAAGTGATGGACTCAGGTGTGGTAG
>JALZUX010000200.1 GCA_023301405.1 Granulosicoccaceae bacterium
GCCTTCTTAATTAAATGTAAACCAGACTTGATGTAACTTTGTTGATTGTGTACTGCAGCAGATAGCTATGATAACGGCCCAAGGCGCGATAGGCCTCGCTCACACGTCGGGTTTCCCTTAACCCTAGCTCCTTAGCCTATTTCAAGCACATCCCAACAAGCACCCATGGTGTGATAATCAGTTTTCCCCAGTGGTGATTTTTTATTGTCGATCGCCGAGCCATCTTGTTGTCGAACGCGATACCAGGCACCGTGTGTGTGGTCAATCATATGATCCCAGCTCCATTGCCAGATACGTTGATAATCTTGCAAGTACTTTTGATCATCTGTCGCTTTGTACAATCGCCACGCGGCGGCGAATGATTCAGCTTGTACCCAGAAGTATTTTTCGCCGGCGCAAAAACTGCCGTCAGGGGCAACTCCGTAGACGATCCCTCCAAACTCTTCGTCCCAGCCGGTTTGCATCGCCTTGTCGAAGAGCGCTTGCGCTTTCTGCAGCCATTTGGGGTTCGGGCGTTCATTGTTTAGCATCAGCAGCAATTTACTCCACTCAGTTTGATGGCCCGGCTGAAATCCCCATGGCTTGTAACGGTCGTTAGGGAAATCAATATTGAATTGCATATCGACCTGCCAGTTTGAGTCGTAGTGCTCCCAGACTTGTCCATCTGATTGGGCCGCTAAATCAAACGTGAAGAAATTGGCGAGTTGCTCAGCTCGGTCTAGAAATCGTGGATCAGCAGTGGCTTGCCAGGCGGCAAGTAACGCTTCACACATGTGCATGTTGGCGTTCTGACCTCGGTAGGAAGAAAGCGTCTCGAGGGACGCATCCCGTTCATCGTTATAGGCTCCGGCTGATGCGTCCCAAAAGTATTCTTCCAGAAAATCGAAAGTGTTATTTAGTGTTGTTGATGCGGTGGTGATACCAGCACGCAGGCAACTGGATGCTGCTAAAAGTACAAATGCGTGTCCATACGCCATCACTCGGGTGTCGGTGACAGTGCCTTTTTCAAGTAGCCAGGCGTAATGACCGTTGCGTTGTTTATGTGCGTTGTTTAAAAAATCGAGGCCCCAATGCGCCCATTCTAAATGTTGAGGCACGCCGTACAGGCGATACGCTGTTGCGTAGTTAACGACATATCTGGCGGAACCAACCAGTTGACGACTGTGTAGGTCGTAGCAGTCGCCGTTGTCGAGAAAGCAACTATAAAAACCACCCTCGGGTGAGTACACTCTAGGTTCGTAGAAGGCAAGGGTAGATTGAATATGTTGCTCTAGAAAAGCTTGGTTCTCGAAAATGGGGTTTCTAGTGGCAGGCATTCATTTCTCCGTTACACCCCTTTTCAAAGTAAGGGCTGGGTGGTGCGGTGTTAATCAAGGCTTAGCCGGTTACGGCTGAGGTCAGGGTCTGAAGGCTTGGGAAAAGGCAGTTGTCAGTGGCGGGCACAGTTTAGACTTGCTGCAGGCGTAGCCTTGCGAAATCACATAACATATCGAATAAGCATTATTATGCTTGAATTGATTGCAAATCACTACGCGGGGGCTTGTGCTGTGCGCACTCTTACTAAAGGTCATCGCAGTTGGAAACAGAATTCATTGTGAAGGCGTGCGCGCAACGTATCTGACGCCATTTCTTTTACGGTAGCTTGGTTTTTTTTGTCGTGACGATTAGTGCAAGACTGAGTTTAGTTTGCCGTTGCCTGAATTGTTCTTTTTGCTGTTGTGTTTGATTGCGTAGATTACAACGGAGTAACTAATTTCTTGTGCCTTTGCTACGAGGTGGCTGTCCGAGAACTACGATTTACTGCGGGCGAGGTCTTTTGGCCAGCTATTACGATCGATTTCGTTACAGAAGAACAGCTATTCGCCTCAATCGATCAAAGTATCTGACTCAAAATATCGCATCCTCGCTACGACCCTCATTCTCGGACAGGCTCCTAGATCGGCAAATTTATCCTCATGCTAATTTTCTTGTGCGCTATTTTTCATTACCATAGGCAATAGGGTGGTCTAAGCCGCAGTCCCACATTTGTTGTTTTCTATTTCTGCCTATAAGGCATGACGTCGAGGATTTAAGGTTGGTTCAGTGTTTTACTTAATAAAAAATACGGCGCTGGTATCCATAGGATTGTTGCTTCCGGCAATAGCGAATGCAGAGTATGTCGCGCAGCGTCTGTTTTGTGCTGATGGTCCAGCCAGTCGGGTGGTTGAGTTGCTTTATGAAAACCAATTCACCACCTTACCTTGCACAATAAGGGAGCAAAGGGCGGGGCAACCTGCAAAGGTGTTATGGCAAGCGCAGCACCAGACCAATTTCTGCGCCGATCAGATCATTAACTATAAAAACAAGTTGTCGACTGGCGGCTTGCAGTGTGAATGGGTGTCTGAAGTCGGTGAGTTGTTGTCCTACGACAGTTTGGTAGATCAGCGTGTTCCATCTGTCATAGCTACTAGCCCGGCAGCACCTGACTTAGCAGAAACTGTCAGTTGGACAACCACTGTCACAACCGGGGACTTAGGGGCGGCCCAAACAGCATCTCTAAGCCGGGAGCCGGAAGCCGCTAGCGTTCAAATTATTGAACTAGCCAGCGTGACGACTAAAGAATCGGCGGGTGGCAGTTGGCCGTCGCCGAGTGAAGGTGTGTGGTCTGACTACTCACCGGGTGATTCCTCGTTACTGGCGAGTCAGGAAAATGCGTTTGTTGACCCTGATATTTCACTGGATGGCTGGGTGATTCAGGTGAGTGCAAGAACCCTTATGAATATAAAAACACTACTAATAAACGAGCCAGAAGCGTTTGAAGAGTATCTGCGGTACGAACAACAGAATGCTCGAACTATCTATTCTAAATTGCAGTTGCGTATCCATGAACTGACCCAAATCGCCAACTCACAAAAAATATTGCGTACAGGGGCTGTTGTTGCGCAGTAGTTTTTGGCTATTGGCAAAAAGACTAAACATAAAAGAATA
>JALZUX010000201.1 GCA_023301405.1 Granulosicoccaceae bacterium
CGATAAGAATCACTCCACCAGTGGCAGAATTGACATTCACTACCTGAAAGAACACAAGAACAGAATGCAGAACCTACTATCAACAGACCATTAATCACTTGCACATTATAAGTTAAACAAAAAAGGGCCAGCCTCGCGGCTAGCCCTTTTGTTACCTTTACTACTTTAACCAACCAAAGTTAGAACAGACCGTCTATCTCACCCGCATCATTCAACCGAATTGATTCAGCCGCCGGAAGTCGCGGCAGGCCAGGCATGGTCATGATGTCACCACAGACCGCCACAATAAAACCGGCTCCAGCCGACAAGCGCACTTCACGTACTGGAAGCGTATGGCCAACTGGCGCGCCACGCTCAGTGGGATCAGTGCTGAACGAGTATTGAGTCTTAGCAATACAAATAGGTAGGTTACCGTAGCCTGCCTCTTCCCAGGCCTTCAGCTGATTACGAACCGTTTGATCAGCAACAACACTTTCTGCGCGGTATATTTCAGTGGCAATAGTTTCGATCTTTTCCATCAGAGGCATTTCATCAGGATAGATAGGTGCGTAGTTAGCGCCGTCTTCGTCAATGATCTCTACAACCCGGGTTGCCAGATCTTTAGTGCCTTCAGAACCCGAAGCCCAGTGCTTACACAAAATTGCTTCGCTGCCTTGACTGGCAACAAACTCTTGAACCTTGGCAACTTCTGCATCAGTGTCTAGTGTGAAGTGGTTAATTGCCACAACGACTGGAACACCAAACTTTTTCAGGTTTTCAATGTGTCGTCCAAGATTGGCACAACCGCTGGCTACTGCTTCAACGTTTTCATTGTTCAGATCTTCCTTAGCCACGCCACCATTCATTTTCATGGCACGAACGGTTGCCACCAGAACAACAGCTGACGGAGAGATACCTGCCTTGCGACATTTGATATCAAGAAATTTCTCAGCACCAAGATCAGCACCAAAACCTGCTTCTGTCACTACGTAGTCCGTCAACTTAAGAGCGGTTTTAGTAGCGATAACAGAATTACAGCCGTGGGCGATGTTTGCAAACGGGCCACCGTGTACAAACGCCGGATTATTTTCAAGAGTCTGAACCAGGTTAGGCTGCATGGCATCTTTTAACAGAACGGCCATAGCGCCATCCGCTTTGAGGTCTCTACAGTAAATGGGGGTGGTTTTATCGCGGCGGTAAGCAACAATGATATCGCCCAGTCTTTTTTCCAGATCTTCAAGGTCGTTTGCAAGGCAAAGTATCGCCATTACTTCTGATGCAACGGTGATATCAAAACCTGATTCACTTGGAAAGCCATTAGTTGCGCCACCAAGACTTGCAGTAATCTGGCGTAGCGCCCGATCATTCATATCAACTACACGACGCCAGACTACACGACGTGAATCGATCTCGAGCGCATTACCCCAGTAAATATGGTTGTCGATCAACGCAGACAACAGGTTATGTGCAGAGGTGATCGCGTGAAAGTCACCAGTGAAGTGAAGGTTCATGTCTTCCATGGGAACAACCTGCGCGTTACCACCACCGGCAGCGCCCCCCTTCATACCAAAGCAAGGTCCTAAGGAGGCTTCACGAATACAGATCATGGCATTTTTGCCAATGGCGTTTAATCCGTCGCCAAGGCCTACCGTTGTTGTGGTTTTACCTTCACCGGCTGGCGTAGGGTTTATCGCGGTAACAAGTATTAATTTACCGTCTTCTTTGCCAGTCTGAGCCTTAATGAATTCTTCGGATACTTTAGCTTTATCATGGCCGTACGGCACCAAAGAGTCGGCCGGTATGCCAAGGCGTTCACCTATATCCAGGATAGGTTTCTTGGTCGCAGCGCGCGCGATTTCTATGTCTGATTTAACTGCCATCGTTTTATCCTGATTATTCTATGAACCCAGGTTATCGCCAACTGCGATACCACTAGCTGTAACCCACTCATTGGCAGTCATCTTTTTGCCACCAGCGGGTTTAACACGTTTGGCCAATATTCGACCACCGACACATTGTATAGCAACGCCCTTGTCTGAAATTTCCATAATGCGTCCAGCTATGCCATCTCCAAGACTCTTTTCGCAGTCATAGACGTTTATTTCCTCACCACCAATTGTGGACCACGCCCCGGGAGCCGGGTTAGTTCCTCGAATCAGGTTATAGACTTGATCAACTGGCTTAAACCAATCAATCTTTGCGTGCTTCTTGGTGCATCGCCGTTCGTATGTGGCTAATGATTCAATTTGCTCAAAATGTGGTGGGATGCCGTCTCTGAATAAATCACAGACTTCAAGTACAGAATCAACAGCTGCCGGGTAGATCTTTTTGAAGTACAGATCAATGACGGTATCGTCCGGGTCTATTGGGCACTCCCACTGCAGAAGAGTATCCCCTTCGTCAAGCCCGTCTGTCGGGTAGAACCATGAAAAACCAGACTTGTCGCGCCCCATGATAATCGGCCAGTTAACCGCCGACGGCCCCCGGTGCAATGGCAGCAGCGAGGGGTGAAAGCAAATAGAACCCTGCTTGGGAATATCACGTGCCGCTTCCGGTACAAAGACATTTACAAAAGCCATCACCATGAGATCAGCATTGTGCGACGACAAGGCATCTAGCGTGTCCTTGTCTTTAAAGTGCGCCGGTTGAAAAACAGGTATCTTGCTTTCAATGGCATATTCTTTCACTGGATCGATTGCACCGCCTTCGCGATCAGGCTCGCAGTACACCGCTACAATTTCGTCAGCGCCTTTTTCAAGAATTTTTGTCAGAACGTCCTTACCGAACGCCTGCTGTCCCATTAATATTAATCGCATTTTATAATCCTACATCGGTGAGAATTTATCACTGCCTATGAGTCGACCTTGCCCACCGCACCCGACGCTATTACACGCTCAAGGTCAGCACCAGTAAAGCCCAGCACTTGTTCAAGTACTTCTTGTGTATGCTCGCCCAAGAGTGGTGAACGGGTTACTTCAACTTCGCTTTCCGAAAGTTTTATCGGGCATCCAACACTCAGGTACTCACCACGCTCGGGGTGATCAACTTTCACCATGGTGCCTGTGGCATACAAGCTTTCGTCTTCGGCGATCTCTTTCATTGATAAAATGGGGCCCACCGGGATATCGTGAGGGTTACAGATATCCATGACTTCAAACTTGGTTTTAGTGGTGGTCCACTCTTCAACGGCTGCAAATATTTCATTCAGTTTAGTAAGCCGCTCAGGCGGTGTTGCGTAACCTTCTGCAGTTTTCCATTCCGGCTTGCCTATGACATCACATACCTTCTGCCAGATTGCCGCCTGCAAAATGAAATACGTATATGAGTTCGGGTCTTGCTCCCAGCCCTTGCATTTTAGTATTCGACCCGGCTGTCCACCACCGGAATCATTACCGGCACGCGGCGTAGCATCACCAAAAGGAATGCCTTCGCCAAATTGCGAATACTCTTTCAACGGGCCTGAATCTAATCGCTGCTGATCCCGCAATTTTACTCGCGCAAGATTCAGTACACTGTCTTGCATGGCACAAGATACTTTTTGGCCACGACCGGTTTTTTCTCTTTGAAATAGCGCCGTCACAATGCCTAAGCAAAGATGCAAGCCAGTGCCGGAATCACCAATCTGAGCGCCAGTCACAAGTGGCGGCCCGTCAAGGAAACCGGTAGTAGAAGCAGAACCACCAGCACACTGGGCAACGTTCTCATACACCTTGCAGTCTTCGTACTTTCCAGGGCCAAAACCTTTGATAGACGCCAGAATAATTCGCGGGTTAATAGACTGAATGTGCTCCCAGCTAAAACCCATGCGATCAAGTGCGCCCGGAGCAAAATTTTCAACCAGTACATCACACTCTTCTATAAGGCGGGTAAGCACCTCTTTACCGGTTTCATTTTTCGAGTTGAGCTCGATTGACCTTTTATTGTGATTAAGCATGGTGAAATACAGGCTGTCTGCGCCGGGCACATCAACCAGTTGCTGACGTGTAGCATCACCAACGCCGGGGCGCTCCACTTTTATCACATCTGCACCAAACCACCCCAATAACTGGGTGCAGGTTGGCCCCGACTGAACATGAGTGAAGTCAAGAATTTTTATACCATCTAATGCTTTCATTTCATCGCCTGTGTGGCTGCTTGAGCTGCCACTGCATTCAGTTGTCAAACAACCTTTGGTTCAAAAGAATTACACGTTGCGCTGCAACGAGACGTACTTACTTTTTAGTGACCACACTCTGAGGATTCAGGTTACCAATGCGTCCGCTTTCAGTACCTGCATTTTCATCGATCACAGCATTGATTAGTGTTGGCTTGCCTGAATCCATAGCCTCATTAACCGCTTTGCTGAGTTCGTCTCTGCTGGTAGCGTGTACACCCATACCGCCAAACGCTTCCATCATTTTATCGTACCGGCTGCCTTTAACAAACACCGTTGGTGCAACATCATCACCACCTGATTCGTTGATATCAGTGCCACGATAAATACCGTTGTTATTGAATACAACAATACAAACCGGCAAATTATATCGACAGATAGTTTCGACTTCCATTCCAGAGAAACCAAAGGCACTGTCACCTTCAACAGCCAACACCGGCTTACCGGTTTCAATCGCCGCCGCAACTGCCGCACCCATGCCTATACCCATGATTCCCCAGGTACCGACATCAATGCGTTTGCGAGGCTCGTACATATTGATAATGCTACGTGCGAAATCAAGCGTGTTAGCGCCTTCGTTCACTAATATAGCATCAGGGCGCTGCGCAATGATTTCTCTAAGCGCCGCTAACGCCGAGTGGTAGTCCATCGGGTTGGTATCAGCACCTAGCCTTTGGCTCATCTTGGTCACATTGGCATCAACCTTTGCCTTCACCGCACCAGTCCAATCTGCCGGGGGAGTTGACCACTTGCTGTTCATGCTCTGCAATAACGCGTCAAGGCATGACCCGATATCACCTACCAGAGGTGCAGCAATTTCAATGTTGCTGTCCATCTCGGTGGGTTCGATATCAATTTGAATAAACTTTTTACTACCGGGCGCGCCCCAGCTTTTGCCCTTACCGTGGGATAACAACCAATTTAGCCGCGCACCAACCATCACTACTACATCAGATTCCTTTAGCACCAACGATCGAGCCGCCCCGGCACACTGCGGATGGGTATCGGGTAACAGCCCCTTGGCCATACTCATCGGTAAAAACGGAATGCCACTTTTTTCAATGAAGTGTCGAACCGTTTCATCAACCTGCGCATACGCCGCGCCCTTGCCCATAATGATTAAGGGTTTCTTAGCTTGCCTTAGCACTTGCATAGCGCTTTCAACGGCCTCGGGGGCCGGCAATTGCCGCGGTGCAGGATCAATCACCGTCACAATCGACGCCGCGCCGGCGTCAGCATTCATCACCTGGCCGAACAGCTTTGCCGGCAGATCAAGATAAACGCCGCCGGGCCGGCCAGACACAGCTGCACGAATGGCACGCGCTACCGCAATGCCGATATCTTCTGCATGTAATACCCGATAAGCGGCCTTGCACAATGGTTTGGCTATGGCGAGTTGATCCATCTCTTCGTAGTCACCCTGCTGCAGATCAACAATTTCACGCTCTGACGAACCACTGATCAGGATCATGGGCCAGCAGTTAGTCGTGGCATTAGCCAACGCCGTCAGGCCGTTTAAAAAACCGGGCGCCGATACGGTCAGACATAAGCCAGGCTTTTGGGTAAGATACCCCGCCACTGCAGCTGCATTACCGGCGTGCTGCTCATGACGAAACGATATCACCCGCATACCATTGGCCTGTGCTAATCGTCCGAAGTCAGTGATTGGAATACCGGGAACGCCATAGATTGTATTCAGCCCGTTGGCTTTGAATGCATCAATTAGAAGATGAAAACCATCGGTTAAGTCCCCGGTTCCTTCAGAAGACTGAGTCTCTGTGGTTGCTTTTTCCGGCGTTTCTGCAGACATTGATCGCTTACCTCGAAGGTTACCGTTGAATAGATATTTAAAAGAATAGAATTTGTAGTCGCCACTGAAAACAAACCCAGCCGAATACACGCAATCACGAATGTGATCATTGATACGCTCTCAGTACTGCGCGCACATTACCAGTAAAGGTTGTCTTAGGCCAAAGCCTTAAGCAACCCTACCAATAAACATCGCATACAAAGCCTACTGAAAACTTGTTATAAGGATAACTGAGCGCCGGCACCACAAACCCGCCTGCTTGTAAAAAGCAGAAACACAAATGGCCCGGCTAGGGCTCAGCTGAAACACAGGAATTTTCCTCCTCCCGTAAATCCATGGTTGAACAATACACCAAAACCCCCGTGGTATACAATATACCAATGACCTATTAACGTTCGCTATCAACTGTTCAGCCCACCATACAACGCAAGTCGACTTTCCCATCAA
>JALZUX010000202.1 GCA_023301405.1 Granulosicoccaceae bacterium
GCGTTCATTTTTTCGAATTGAGATAGCTCGCGCTGACAAGCAATAAAAACATCCTGATCAAGATGCGGCAGGGCGTCCTTTGTTATATTTGCATTCAATGCCGGTAAAGACTGTAACCCTTCAGCCAAGTCAGACAATGAATCAACAGAGTCAGCGACTTCGGTAGGGACACACTGCAACTGATCAGCTAAAGAATCACGAACTTGTATCAGCTGTTGTAATGCTGCCTGCCAGCTGGCAAGCGCCTCAGTCAGTGACGATACTTCCGCGTGCATCAGGTTGTCACGTCTGACCCCATACCACGGGTGATGACTAAGACCCGGGGCAACAATACCATCAACGGCTTGCAACTGACTTTCTACTGAACTAAATACCTGCTGATAGCGATCTATTTGGTCTTCAGTCTGTTGCCGTGTTTGCGGGGTGAATTCTGGTGACCGAGAGTGCTCACTGTCAACACCCCCTCGATCAACACCGGTATTAGCGAGCTCGGCCAATGTTAAAGGCAAACTATCGCGATAGCGGGTCGCCGCAGTAAAGATTTGATACGGAGTAAGCTGAGAATCTTTCCAGTGGGTGCTGATTAAGTCGACATGCGCTTTCAGTTGCCGTTTAAGCTTCTCGTAGCGATTGATATCAGAGTCAATCTGACTGGCATCCCGATACTCACCCAGCGCGTTTAAGCGATCAGCAATTGAATTTAAAAACTGCCGTTTCTGGGTTTTATGGCTATGCAACTCAAGACAAAAATCACCCAGCCCCGCCCTGTCGAGCCGACTTTTAACCACTTCAAGGGCCGCCAGTTTTTCAGCAACAAACAACACCCGTTTGCCATCACTGATGGCAGCAGCGATCAGGTTGGTAATTGATTGCGACTTACCCGTGCCGGGCGGGCCTTCTATCACCAGGCTTTTACCATCAAGCACATCAATAATGGCGCTGTGCTGCGATGAATCAGCATCGTAGATTAGCGGATAGCTGCGATGCACATCGTCGATGGTGTCTATGTCATGCTCTACTGAAAACCCACTGGCGGTTGCTGGCTCGGCGTTGTAGTCAGCACCCAGAAATTGCTTGACCACCGGGTGACTCGCCAGACCGCTTTCATCCGGCCAGCGGTCGGGATCAAGGTCAAGGTACATCAGCAGCTTATGGAAATTCAGCAGCGACAAGCTGACATATCGCCGTACACACCAATCAGGCTTCGATAGCTTTAGGATACCTGCCACACTGTTGAAGTAAGTCTCGGCTGTGCCTAATGTGCTGTCGTCTTTTGAGCCACCAGGGTCAATTAAGTCTGGCAGTGCTAAGCCAAAATCATTTTTTAATTTTTCATGCAAAGAAAGATTGGCAACGATATCTTCGCCTGAATACGTTAATCGATATTCAAACGTACCGGCCTGCTTATTTAGACGACCCTTCTCAATAGTCACCGGCAACAACAATAACGGCGCAATGCGCGGGGTTTCACTTTGATCTGCTTCAAACCACTCTAAAAAACCGAACGACAAATACAAGATATTGGTGCCCATCTCCTGCACCGCTGATTCAGCTTTTTGGAATAAGGTTCGCACCACTGCTTCAAGGTGATCGGGATAGAGCAATGTTTGAATGACGGTATCTTTATGTCTGGCAGGTGTAATTGGTTTTTCTACCGGGACCGGTAATACCACAGGCGCTATATCACCCGTATCCGCTGATACAGCACCCGGTACAGACAGATCAGGATCAGAAAAAAGCCCGGCTTGAATTTCATCGTTTGGGGTAACGACCGGCTCTGGCGCCGCTTCAGGAGCTATTAGCTCATAGTCAACTTTTATCCCGAGGTGCACGGCCCATTGCGTCGCAGATGGTGACTCACGCAATACAGTGTCTTTGCCTGTTTCTTCATCAAATGATAAATACTCAGCGTCAATCAGTTGCTCACGTGTCGGCAAAGGAACCGGTGCAAAGCGCAGCTCTTTTTCGCTTAACAACAGACCCAGCAACTGATCGGGTATTTCATCGACTACCCGCAAGCTGCTTTTTTTGCTATGACGAAAATTCAGCAGCCGGTTGCGTGCTGTCAGGTCGAGTAAGCGATTACGCAGCTGATCCAGCGCTTGCCGCGCTACATTCTGTTGCGCTTTATCATTATTATTTGCCATCGTGCCAACATTTCAACTAACAAACTGAAACCGGAGCAATGAAAAAAACATCACTCTACAATCAGCTAGTTTACAGGGAGACGGCGTTAGAGTGGTAGCCTGACTACAGCTATGCAGAAATAGGTTTTGTGACTATTCAAGATGCGTTTGCCGCGCCTGGTCAATCAATGGCAGGGAGTAGGAGTTTGCGCGGAACAGCACGGGTACTCGAACACGAGCAAAACGCCCATAGACGCAGCAGGTGTGTTCTAAATTGTTATTTGCACTCATACGGCTGAACGACCATTGTGTGGTGAACCCCAAGAATAATGCAGGCTGGCGCACCGGTGGAATTCGGTGCACCTGCACAAGACCACATCAAACCACTGTGCGACGCACCCACAGCAGACCAAAAACCAACGCACCAAACCCGATCGCGCCGCCACCACCGGTAGAGACAACAGCAGCACCATCACCACCATTAGCGCCACCATTACCAACACTGCCGTCACCGCCGTCAACCTCGCCACCGGAGTTTCCACCCAAAGAGGCTATCGCGAAGGCTCTTTCGTTGGTGACAATAGGCTGCCCACTGTCAGCGGTTTGTTCTATTTTCCAGCTGGCTTCCTGATCAATGACGGGAGCATTGATAAACGGCACCTCCCCCACGGCGTCGATCACGACCACATCATCTCTGCCAGTACCTTCCCCCAGGGTGAGTGTCCATTGGGTTTGATTATCAATGCAGCTTGCATCAAGGGTTGCGTTTCTGGCTAACGCCTGATCACCCATATCACTGTTAAATACAAACGCTGGATCAACGGTCATTTCATCCGACGACAATGTGGTGAACAGACGTGTGAGGTAGCGGCCGTCATTTAATAGATCAACCGAATTTTGCATCGCGTCGATAATATCTGAGCGCACAAACCGATCAAGCTCGGCTCTGGCAGCCGCTAACTGTTCAGCGTTATAGGTCACCGCTAAAGATAATGGATCAAAGTAGATACCTGAGTTCTGACCGTCTGGTAGCGGCAACAAGCGTGTGACAGTGGCTGTGACCGATGGATTAAAGGATAAACTCTGCATTACACCGCTTATAAATTCAGCGTTTGACACACCCCCTAATTGGTTCAGTGTATTTTCTATCCCTGCAGACGACGGCAATCTGGCGGCAAGGTTTTCAAAGCGTCCGGCATAGTCTGTGGCAAAACCCTGGCCCCCGGCCTCATCCATCGCCTCGGTGATTAACCCCTGATAACTACTATAGGCATTGCCACTGAAACCGGTATACCAGTTAAGGCGTGTATAGTTGGGTGTGACATGCAAATAGTTTTCGGGCACTGCTCTGGCATCACCTACTACCCAAACCAATACACCCATATCTTCAACTGCTGCAACCGCCGTCAGCCGGATCGGCACTACAGGCTTATCGCTTTCATAATTCAAGATCAGTGGCTGTATATCTCCGGCATCACGGCCGTTTTGCAATTCCACCGCAACAAACTTCATGCCGTCTTCAATGTACGGAGCCAGCAGTTCCGCACCGCGCTCTGACAAATCAAAATTGCGTTCAGCAAGCCAATTGGCTACCTCTTGAGGATCATTACCGCTTATCACAGTCACTATATAACTACCAACTTCCTCAACGCTTTCAACAGTCACCCCACTATCAGCGGTGTCAGAATCTCCGCCTGAGCTCTCGGGGCTTGCAACGGGGGCAGCTTGTTCTCTGAATCCACATTCCTGCCCTGTTCGATCTAAATTAAATTGTGGCCGCGTAGCAATTTCTAGCTGGCTGAACACCTGATTACTGCCCAACTCAAAGGTGGGAGTGCTAGGCACCGGCACCACCCAGCCAAAATCAGCGGCTTCTCCAACGAACTGAATTTGCACCATCGCAGTGATCTGACTGCCATCTTGCCGGAATACGATTTGCTCGCCGGCCTGATCTATCGGTAACGTCTGACAGAAAAAACCGCCACAGGCCGAACCGGTAACCGGCCATATTGAAAGAGCCAGCCACAAACTGCCGACCAATAAACTATATATTTTTCTCATGGTAGATCCCTATTCTTAGACAACACAACAATAGACGATAGTAGCTCCCGTGCCAGACAACAAGTTTCCTGACACATTACGTGCAATTTGGACAAATCACCCTGGAAATTTATGCGCTTGCAGTGATCCCGTAGGTAAAATCTTATACATCGGCGCGCCCTTCGCTATACGCTTTCAATGGATTCAAATCAATGACATTACACTCGTACAGCAAAGCGTCCAGAGCCACCACTGTGATCCCTGATCCTGTAACCACAAAAGGCAACAAAAAAAGACAGACTATTTCAATTCCCTTAAGCTTCAGCTAAGTATAACTGCCGAGAATCATTAGCCATGCAAAGCCACCATAAGACGGCACAATTTTAAATGATTTCAATACTGATCGTTGAAGACGACGCTATCATTGGGCATGCCGCAGAGCTGTGGCTCAACAAAGAGAACCGCGTTAGTTGGGCACGATCACTGAGCGAGGCCCATCATGAGCTCCGCGATCAATCGTTTGACATCATATTATTAGATCTCGGCTTGCCCGATGGCAGCGGGCTTG
>JALZUX010000203.1 GCA_023301405.1 Granulosicoccaceae bacterium
GCAGCACAAGGATTGCAGGCTTTAGCAGCGCAAGGATTACATGGGTTGCATGCGTTCGCTGCTTTAGCGGCACAAGGATTGAAGCTTGCTTGAAGCTCTAAGCTATAGGCAGAAAGCGCTAGCAACTCAGTTGAGTTCCAGGCCAGTGGCTCTGCTTGCATAGGTGCAAGCATGCAAAAGTTGACCATTTCGTCGATATCTACAGAGCTAACACCGCCCATTTGCTTTGGCATAGCCACTTCATGAGGATACGCATCAGCAAATGTAGCGTTAAACAAAGCTCCGCCATTGTGGCAAGAGTTACAAGACAAGCCGTTTGAGCTTAGCGAAGTATCGTTCCACAGCTTTTCGCCCAGTCGTGCCTGGCTGGCGATAACTGAGGTATCAAGTGAGAGGCTAGAGGGGCGAGTAAACAGCTCAGCGTTTATTCCACCTGCACCGCAAGGATTGCAAGGGTTGCAGGCACCACAAGGGTTGCAAGCTTTGGCAGCACAGGGGTTACAGGCACCGCAAGGGTTGCAAGCTTTGGCAGCACAAGGGTTACAGGCACCGCAAGGGTTGCACGCTTTGGCAGCACAAGGGTTACAAGCACCGCAAGGGTTGCACGCTTTGGCAGCACAAGGGTTACAAGCACCGCAAGGGTTGCATGCTTTAGCAGCGCATGGGTTACATGCTTTAGCAGCGCAAGGGTTGCATGCTTTAGCAGCGCATGGATTGCATGCTTTAGCAGCACAAGGGTTGCAGGCTTTAGCAGCACAAGGGTTGCAAGCTTTCGCAGCGCAAGGGTTGCATGCGTTTTTAGTTATAGCTTGGGCGGCTTTGGTTGCTGTTTCTGAAGTTGATTGACCAGTACAGGCTGTCAGAGCTAAAACACCTGTGATGATGGCCGAGTAAAGTGGGCGTCTGTTGAATTTGTTTGGTAGTGCTGAGGCTTTCACAGTATTTCTCCGCTGCGATTACTAATAGGGTTAGGAAACAATTGTAGTTTGAAGTGCTATCTCATTATTTTCAAGTGCAATGTCACTGACTAGCTGTGACACAAATGCTCAGCGATAGTTCAGAGATTGCAAAATTACGAACGCTGAAGACTTGAAATGTCGATATTAGACAACACGCGTACCGTAGTTCACCAAAGGTAGCACGCTTACAGCCTGTTGTCTCAGGTTTTAAGGTGGGGGCATAGCGTTGAAGGCCGTTACCTCTGGGTTCATCTGGTCCCAGTCAGATTTGTCTGGGTTGTATATAATGAACTGCGGCGCAAACCACTCTTTATTATCAGTGCTTGTTGCCGTCACTGCAACAATCCCGGCGCTGGTAGAATTGCGACCGCATATTCGCGGACCGCAGTTAGCGCAGAACGCCCGTGTGTATTCATACTTATATTATACGATGTCGTGGTGTACTCGCGTATTCGCCGTTGATTTGTATTTGCTCTTGCTTGAAAAACGCCAGAGACATATGCCCGGTGCCCGAGGCTTTCTGGCATCCTTTGCAATGACATTGACCCACTCGCAGAGGGTCACCAGTGATGGTGTACGTAACATTGCCACATAAGCAACTGCCGTTGATGTCGCTCATTTAATTTTTGCTAGTCTACATGAGCTAGTGTTAAGGGCAGATGCGAGGTAAGCAAGCAGTGATCGTGGTTGTGTCGATAGTGGTGGTTGTTCACGAACAAATGGTCTGCCATGAGTGGGGTTTGTCGGCTAGTTATTTCGATCAATCTTCGTCCAAAGCATAGCAGCCATTCGCCTCGATTGATCGAGCTTGACATCTCATACCTTCGCCACGCCCTCGTTCCCGAGCAGTTAGCTAGGTGGTGGCTGTCCGAGATCCGGGGTCTTGGACTCCGTTGTGTGGTTTGTCGATTGTGGCGAATAGTCATTCTTGTCTAACCATATCGATCGTAGTTGCTGGCCGAAGACCGCGACCGCAGTAGATTCCAGTTCTCGGACAGTCACCTATGTGTTCTGGCTGTGATAAAATGGTAGAGATAACAATCACTAGCCCCTACAGTCACCCTCAGGAGCCATACCATGGCGGATATCCGGAAGTTAACAAGCAGTCTGTCGGTCGCACCGCAATTAACCGCTGTCGACATCGCTGAAGTCAATTCTCTTGAATTTAAAACCGTGCTTTGTAACCGGCCGGATGAAGAAGAACCAGAGCAGCCTGCCTATCAGGAAATAAAAAATGCGATAGAAAGTCAGGGGCTGCGTGCAGAGTTTCAACCTGTCAACGGTGCTGAAATTTCTGATCAAGACGTCGATCAATTTACAGCGCACCTTGAAGGTTTGCCGCAACCTGTGTTGGCTTATTGCCGCAGCGGTACTCGTTGCACAGTATTATGGGCGCTCAGTGAGGCAGGTAAACGACCGATAGATGAAATTTTAGCCATTGCGAGTGCTGCTGGTTATTCACTCGACCCTCTACGTCCAAGGTTAGAAGATCGCGCCTCGAAAAGCTGATTCTGGCCTGTGACAACAACCAACCCCAACATAACTATATACAGGAAGTCAATGCGACTATGGTAGATGCTACACAGATTCTTGGAGAGCTACTGGGTGGTGGCTCGGGCGGCAGTTTAACTTCAGGTTCCGGCGCTAAAGGCCTTGAAGATCTGCTTGGAATAGATCCTGGTCAAAGAGACGGTAGCCGAGGCGGCAGTGTCTTCGGTGGCGGGGATCAACAGACCGGAGGTGGCGGAGCCGCAAGAGGCGGGCCGACGCAAGGTGGCGGTGGCGTTTTCGGCGGCGACGATCGGCAAACGGGAAATTCTCGGCAAGTACCAACCGGCTCCGGCAATCTCGGGGATCTCCTTGGTAGCGCACTGAAAGAATTGACGAGCCAACAAACCCGGTCAGGAACAAGTGCTCAGGCTGGTGTTGGAAATAATCC
>JALZUX010000204.1 GCA_023301405.1 Granulosicoccaceae bacterium
GCCAGATACCTGGAAATCGGGAGCACAGCAACAGACAATCCTGAGCTAGAACTAGACCCCTCTGAGCCCGATCTGGTATGGACCATCAAACCATCAGTCGAACTCAAATTCAGCGGCAACCGAATCGGCGTAGTCGCAGTGGGTGAAGTGGAGTACTTCAACTTCACCCGTGCTGACGAAGACATCATTGATCCACGGCTCTTTGCACGCGCACGCGGCACCCTTATCGACGGTCTACTGTTCCTCGATAGCACACTTATATTCGCCAAACTCTCCGAAGACAGCAACTTTCTTAGAGTGTCCGAGGAAGGCGAATCAGCCGCCACTATCAAAGGCAGACTTTTTATAGACAGGAGCTTTGGAGAAGCAGCAGACTTGTTCGCCGCCTACAATCACGGCACATTCTATGATTCCATCGAATCAGGAATATCCTCGGTTCGCAATGGCGTAGAGTTCAATATTGGCCGCAATCCGCAATTCGGTGGGATATTCTGGGGGCTCGGCGCTAATTACGAGCACGACGAATCAACCGATGACCTTTTCGAAAACTCGGGAGCATCTGCAACCCTTGGCTCGACATTCTCAAAGACACTGCTTGGTAAGGTGACTGTCGGCGCGGAAGACCGAACTTTCACAGAAAATATCAACACCGACAATCCCATCGTCACCGAAGACGATGTGAGCAGCCTATGGAATGCAAGCTTCACCTGGACTCCCAGTGAGCGAACTGCATTAACTGCCGGGTATGGACGGCGATTCTTTGGCGCAGGCCCAAACCTCACCCTCTCCCATAGGATTGAGAACTCTAATTTCACTGCCAGCTTTTCACGAGATATTTCCAGAAGTGCTGTTACCTTAGGTGCGATCTCAACATTAACTGATACAACGGGCACATCTCTTCCCAGTGATACGGACTCAGTCTCTATAGATAATGCAACATTGGCTGCTGAACTTAGTGAACCGTTTGTCGACAACAGACTACAGCTTGGCTACAAACTGACCGGAAGACGCTCCGACATCATCGTAGATGCAGTCTACTCGGTGCAAGATCCACTGACTGGGGACGATTCGATTGATACTTGGCTGGGACGCCTGATCTTTGATCGAAAACTCTCGACCCTTACCACACTTCGCTTGCAGTACGACTACCGTAAAAGTGACGCCCCCAACCGCAACAACCTCAACTTTGATGAGAACCGGGTAGGGATCAAGTTTATCTTTAATTTTGATAGAATAGACCGCAATAAAGAAAAAGATCCCTTGACCACCGACGACAACAACGAAGACATCATCGACAGCGACAACATCATCGACAGCGACAACATCATCGACGATAACGATAATTAGCAAAAAGGGTTACACACACGTAGATCACCGCCGCTTGAAAGCTGCGGGCAAAAAAAAGGCCGAACAACGATTCGGCCTTTCTTTCCCCTCGGACTGTAGGTTTCGCTAACGAGATCCGTAAGCAAAGCTTGAAATAGTTCTCAATAAGACACGTAGATCCATGGCGAACGAAAGGTTCTTAACGTAGTACAAATCAAACGATAACTTCGTTGATGCTTCCGCTTCAGTTGCAGCGTACCCTGCGTTCACTTGCGCCCACCCGGTAATCCCCGGCTTCACTAATACTCGATGAACAAAAAACGGGATTCGTGATTCAAGCGTCTGCGTGAATTCTGGTCGTTCAGGTCTAGGCCCAACCAGAGACATATTGCCAACAATTACATTCAATAACTGTGGAATTTCGTCTAACCTGCTGCGACGTAGAAATAACCCTACTGGAGTAACGCGACTATCTGATTTTGATGCCCACTGCGCGCCGTCTTGCTCCGCACCTACAACCATGGTACGAAGTTTAAGCATCGTAAACGGCTTGCCAAATTGGCCTACTCTGGTCTGTCGAAAAATAACCGGACCATGGCTGTCAATCCTAACGGCCAAAGCTGCTAGCGCAAACATCGGCGCCAGAACAACAAGAGCAATTGTTGACACCACAATATCAAGCGCTCTCTTAATCGCGCTATTGTAAATCACGGCGTGGTCCTCCTGGCATTCGATGATCCATTGGGCATTAATTCGGTCATTAGGTATTCGTTGGTGCAATTTTTCAACAAAGTTACTATAGGTTGATACGCATAGATTAATGTTAATCAACCCCAGAAGTTGCGCCTGCGAAGGGACAGCAGTGTCATCTGGATCAACCACAATTTGGCTCACCCTATTCTGGATCGCCCAGTTACGAAGATCGACAGATTCACCTTCACGCAAGGTTAACGCAACTGCACTCACACCCTGGGATGTAGATTGCCCATCAAATTCCTTAGAGTGAGTAGTAAACTTCTCTGACCCTACAAATCCAACGATATGTTGATTTCTTGTCGCAAAACCTACGATCAATGCGCGAACTACAAACAGCCCAAGTGTGCACCCGACAAACGTAAAAAACGAAATAAGCCGACCAACCACAAGATAATGCACAAGCAATAATTCGATGTTAAGCACTAGAAGGGCCGAAGCGGACACAAGCGCACAAATACCCAGCAATTTAAGAGATGTACGCCGCTGGTTCGGCTCATGCAATCCGGCGATATGAGCAATCAGTGCCAGCACAAGACCGATACCAAAACAAAAAGCGAGAGGTCCAACATGCTTGGTGGCTTCTAACAGTTCAGAACTATGTGGTGTAAGGGTAAATGCCAAAGCGGCACAACCGTAAGCGATTGCATAATCGCAAACGAACCAATACCAAGGCCCTATATTTGCCAAACTAAAAGATCTGACCTGCGGCAAAATATTACTCTGTCCTTTCGCGTCAATTGCTGGCAAGACTGTTTCTGTTTTCATATGGGTAACCAATTTTCGATCAAGCAGACTATTGGGATAAATAGTTAAAAAAAGTAATATGGTTGGCACAACTTTTAGAAACCCTAAAACCGTTTGAGTACTAGGGGTTGCTAATCGTTTGAATCATACCTGATGTTTGGCAATTCCGTTTAGTAAACAATCACCACTTATTACATTTTTACATTAATTATTTGGGATGCCTCTAAGTAACCCATTATTTGTAAAAATTTTAGCTGTTATCGCACTTACACATCACTCAACTGTCACAATCTTCGATCACCTGCGTTTGTTAATTCATGGTCATTTGCATCGCCCGATCGTTCTTCCCATGAGCAAAAAAAACTACCTAACCACATAAATTTCACCACTAAAAGCACACAGAAGACTAGTCATAATCAAAACACAATGACGACCGATAGCACACTGAGCTAACCCTCTGAGCGTCTATCATTTTTCCGAATTTCGGTAACGAAACGTGCAAACTATCAGCACACCCCAACCCACTAAAAAGCAGACACCGCCAACAGGCGTTATCATTCCCAGCCACGATGGCGCACCGAGTGCCATGGCATACAAGGTTCCACAAAAAATCAAAATGCCGGCAATCAACAGAATGCCAGCGACCATCACCCCTCGACCTAACTCTGCGAACACAGCGCCGCAAACCAATAACGCAAGCCCATGAAAAAACTGGTATTGAAAAGCCGTCTGGTACCAACCGATTGCCTTACCTTGCATCATCGAACTCAAGGCGTGAGCCCCGAAAGCGCCAATAGCCACGCCCAAAAAACACACTATGGCTCCGACAGACATTAAAAATCTATTCATAACGGCCTTGAATATAAATCAAATGATAATTGACGCCACAATAAATCCATTGCCTCGGTTTTACGAGAATTCATTTCTACAACTCCATTGCTGCTCACTTCAAATTCACACTGCGACACAAACTTGTAAAGCGTTTCTTAACGCAATAAACCACAAACTTTCCTGAACACAAAAAGCGACCTATAAGCTCAACTCACTGTTTACGATAAACAACTACGCTCGCCACATCATTAGCATGTTCACCTTTTTTCGATGTGTGAATTTTCTGTTGCGTATATATTTGCTGCGATATTTTACCTTGCGCGTGGAGCTGCCTGAACATAAGCGAAAAACCTTCTTTCTCAGAGTGCTGAACATTTACTCCAATACAGAAAAGCGCATCCACTGCACAGATAACCAACAATGGAATGAATGTTTCCGCCCCAAGGTGGCCAAACGTAGAAGTCCCTGCCCAAACCATGGCACCATAGTCACCGTGCAAAGTGCTTGTATCAGCCTTCAAATCAACTTGATAACAGTGTCGATAAATCGACTTATCACAAGGCACCTTCAACATGTCTTCAGAAATATAAATGCCACCAATACACTGTTGGCGCCAATCCAAGCGCGCTCGCCACAAAGTCGGTATCGCAGCCGATATTAGTTACAGGCAGATCACCTTGCTTGCAATGATCATTGTAGACTCTCGCTACAGCCGTAGAATAGCTATACCCATTTTTTTGCGCATACTGATCATTATCGAATTGTGCAAAGTCTCGATAATATCTTTCGATGAACGTAACGCATAAGCACCCACCAAAAGTCGCCCTGCCTTCTTCGCATCGTCTTCCCTCCCTCCTCTGATACAAGATCAGTAAATTTTCTGACCTCGAATCAATCGATTTCACGTACTGTTTGCCATCAACTTCTTAAAGTGCTTTTCAGCCGAACCGTACTCAAGATTTTTTAACGAACTGCGATTTTAGTTTCATTGGCCCAATCCCTGGAATCTTACAATCTATGTCATGATCACCCTCAACCAGTCGAATGTTCTTCACTCGTGTACCTACCTTCACAACAGATGATGATCCCTTAACCTTTAAGTCTTTTATTACAGTAACTGTATCTCCAACAGCCAGCTGATTGCCATGAGCATCACTTACCGTCAGCTCCATTTCATTGTCGCTTTTTACCGTCAATGCCCACTCATGGGAACATTCAGGACAAATAAATAACTCTCCGTCGACATAAGT
Organism: Granulosicoccaceae bacterium; assembly: GCA_023301405.1. GTDB lineage: Bacteria > Pseudomonadota > Gammaproteobacteria > Granulosicoccales > Granulosicoccaceae. The sequence goes on from JALZUX010000204.1 coordinate 4,908, forward strand.
AAAGGTCGACGCGCATTCAGGACAATCAGGGATATCAGTCATTTAACGGATCTCAGTGGCAAGGTATTCGGATTATATCAGCGGCTATGATACGCCTATATCCTCAGTACCATTTAGACCGTTGTATAGAGGTTCTGCAACCCTAGCTTGCTTGCCCAAAAGCGCAGGGTATATGTCTCACGTGGGATTTCACCTACCGCATACAGGCCTTTACTGGTTAACAAGGTTATAAATTACTATATATATGTAGTCGGCAAAGGTCGGGAGCTTGTACCGACCGCATAACGTTTGCTTATAGACGACCCCCAATAACTATTGCACTCCAGTCACCTATGGTTGATTTAAACCGAGACAGCACCCACACTCCTTTAAACCAAAGTAAACCGACGAAAGCTACTAGCCCTAC
>JALZUX010000205.1 GCA_023301405.1 Granulosicoccaceae bacterium
ACTGCAGGTAGTCTTGTTTGATTTCAAATAACCCCGTGATCATGCAAGCAAACTGCAGCATATTCAAAAAAGAATAATTATAGAGACTAAGCCCATGGCTGAAGACGAATACGACGACGAAGAAGAGATCATCCTTTCCGAGCTTGACGATGATGAGCTGGTTGAGCAAATGCACGATGATCTATACAACGGGTTGCGTGATGAGATCGTCGAAGGCACAAATATCCTTCTCGAAAGAAAGTGGACACCAGACAAGGTTCTTAATGTCGCATTAGTCGAAGGTATGCGTATTGTTGGCATTGATTTCCGCGATGGCATCTTGTTTGTGCCAGAAGTCCTGATGGCCGCCAATGCCATGAAAGGCGGTATGGAAATTCTGCGACCACTATTGGCAGAAACAGGCGCTGAAACCATCGGTAAAATGGTTATTGGCACGGTGAAAGGTGATATCCACGATATCGGTAAAAACCTAGTCTCTATGATGATGGAAGGCGCAGGCTTTGAGGTTATTGATCTGGGTATTAACAACCCCGTAGAGGACTACCTGGCAGCTCTGGAAGAGCACAAGCCAGACATCCTTGGTATGTCGGCCCTGTTAACCACGACCATGCCTTACATGAAAGTCGTCATCGACACCCTTCAGGAACAGGGCCTTCGTGACAAATACATTGTACTGGTAGGCGGCGCACCATTGAATGAAGAATTCAGTGATGCAATCGGTGCAGATGCCTATTGTCGGGATGCCGCTGTTGCAGTAGAAACCGCTGGCAAGCTCATCGCAGAGCGTCGCGCCGCCAGCTAGGTCGTTAATCGACTCAAGCCGGGCAGCACACGCAGCATGAACACAAAACCCGCACTAGTCATTGCTTGTGGCGCTTTGGCAAATGAAATTACAACGCTGATTGACGCCAATCATTGGCATAACCTACGGGTACAGTGTGTACCCGCTAAAATTCACAACACACCTGATCAAATCCCCAATGCAGTGCGTCAGATTATCCGCAAGGCCAGACCCGACTACTCTGACATATTCATCGCTTTCGCCGATTGCGGCACTGGTGGATTACTTGACGCAGTAATCGCTGAAGAAAAAGTTGAGAGACTGCCTGGCGCTCACTGCTACGAATTCTATGCAGGTAGCGAGGCCTTTGCGCAAATGGCCGAAGCGGAACTTGGCACGTTCTACCTGACCGACTTTCTGGCCCGGCATTTTGATCGACTGATTCTTGAAGAACTTGGCATCAATAAGCACCCTGAACTGCGAGACATGTATTTCTCGAATTACAAAAAACTTGTCTACCTGGCGCAGACAGACAATGTTAATTTAGCAAAAATGGCGCAGGATGCGGCATTGAAACTCAACCTGCAATACGAGTTCAGGCGCACCGACTATGGTGGTCTTGAGCAGGGACTCAGAACATTTAACGAAAGTATCGTCCAATGGCAAAACTAATCATAACCTACTGGCGCGACATCCCTGCACAGGTCACAGCAAAGGCCGGACGCAAGACTGCAAAAACTCAGCTTACACCTCGCTTTATGGAAGCCATCGATATGGCTGCCATGCGCGCAGGTAAAGAAGGCACCGATGAGTACCTTGAAGACTGGCGGCGTGAACAAAAGGCTTGCGACGATGACCTTCAAGCAGCAGTGCAAGCATCTGCTCAGGCATTGGAAGATGATTTTACCGCCGAGAAATTACAAGCGATAGTTAAAAATAAAGGCCTGCTTGAAGGCATGGAAGACTGACATCGATGTACCGCATCAGACACTGGTCAATTAAGCACGCCGCAGCACTCGAATCCTTCTATAACGGATTCGAAAAACTGATTGTTGCCTTGCATCCACTGTGGAAAACCATTGGCTACCAACGGTTGGAAAAACCCTTTGCTGCTACCGAAAAAATAGTTAAAGGGGTATTATTCGATTGCCAGATGTGCGGTCAATGCGCACTAAGTTCCACCGGTATGTCTTGCCCCATGAACTGCCCTAAAAGCTTACGCAACGGCCCCTGTGGCGGGGTACGGAGCAATGGTCATTGTGAAGTACTACCTGACATGAAATGTGTGTGGGTGGGCGCATGGGAAGGCAGCCAGCGCATGGCAAACAAACAGGCAATCCAGATCGTTCAACTTCCAGTCGACTATAAGCTTAAAAACACATCATCATGGCTACGGGTGGCGCAACAAAAAAACGCTCCCCCTGAGTCCGCCAATTAAAACGCCTGCAACAAACCGCACCTTTCAACAGTCTATCCGCTGGTACGCGCTTTAAAATGGAACAACCCAACGTCGATCTTTCACCAGCAGAACTGCTGCCTATTCTGCCCGGGCATAGCTCACCCGGCAGGTTTGAGCGTGTTCTTAGAGCCGGAAAATTTGCAGTAACCACTGAGCTTGCGCCACCAGACTCCGCTGATCCGGCGCAAGTCTACGAACGCGCCAGTATTTTTGATGGCTACGTTGATGCCATTAATGCGACCGACGGCAGCGGAGCGCACTGCCACATGTCGAGCATCGCCGTTTGTGGTCTTTTAACTCGCGCCGGCTATTCACCGATCATGCAAATTTCCTGTCGTGACCGAAACCGTATTGCCATGCAAGGAGAAATCCTTGGTGCAAGTGCAATGGGTGTTTCTAATATTTTGTGTTTGACCGGAGATGGCGTGCAGACTGGCGACCACCCTCAGGCAAAGCCGGTATTTGATCTTGACTGCATGTCACTGCTTGAAATCGGCACTCGCATGCGAGATCAAGGGACCTTTGAAAGTGGTCGAAAGCTTGATCATTCTCCACCGGTATTTTTTGGCGCGGCAGCAAACCCGTTTGCACCACCCTTTGACTGGCGCCCAACCAGGTTAGCAAAAAAAATTGCGGCAGGCGCGCAATTCGTGCAAACGCAATATTGTTATGACATAGAGTTGCTACAGAACTATATGCGTCGCGTGCGTGAACTCGGTCTACACAAGCAAGTGTATATCCTTGTTGGTGTAGGGCCACTAGCTTCTGCCAGAACTGCTAACTGGATTCGCACCAACGTACCCGGTGTGCATATCCCTGATCATGTCATTAAAAGGCTATCAGGCGCTGCAGACCAACGCGCAGAAGGCATCAATCTGTGTGTTGATCTGATTCAACAAGTACGGGAAATTGAAGGCGTCCATGGTTGCCACATCATGGCCTACAAACAAGAACACGCTGTTCCCGAAATCGTAGAGCGGTCTGGAATATTAAGCGAAAGAAACTCACGCAAGCGGGCTCGCAAAATCTAACTGCTTGGTGAACTCAAGTATTCAATTTATAAAAGGTTTGATCAGGAAAAACGCTATGACTGAAACTATAATCGGGTCTGCAACTCGTGATCACATCATCGGCTTTGACACCCGCTTCACCATGATTGGTGAGCGCATCAATCCGACCGGCAGAAAGCTACTTGCCGAAGAAATGAAAAACGGTGACTTCAGCCGTGTTGAATCCGACGCTATTGCACAAATAGAAGCCGGCGCGCACATGCTGGATATCAACGCAGGGATTCCACTGGCAGATGAACCTGCCCTGCTTGCACAAGCGATTGAACTCGTCCAAAGCTTAAGTGATATTCCGATCTGCATTGACTCATCCATTGTCGAGGCCCTTGATCGTGGGCTACAAGTTTACAAAGGCCGGGCACTGCTGAATTCAGTTACCGGTGAAACCGAACGCCTTGAACAGGTATTGCCATTGGTCAAAAAATACGATGCCGCTGTGGTCGCCATTTCAAATGACGAAACCGGCATCTCCGAAGACCCCAATGAACGCTTTGCCGTCGCCAAGAAAATTGTTGAACACGCAGCGGACTACGGCATCAAACCCTGCGACATCGTGATTGACCCATTGGTGATGCCAATAGGCGCTATTGGCCAAGCTGGCAGACAAGTGTTTGACATCGTCGGACGCATCCGCAAAGAACTCAAATGCAACACGACTTGCGGCGCCTCTAACGTCAGTTTCGGGCTACCTAATCGCGGCGGCATTAACAGCGCATTTCTGACCATGGCTATTGCACATGGCATGACCTCCGCTATCACAAACCCTTGCCATACAGAAGTCATGGATGCCGTCATGGGTGCCGACGTTCTCATGGGCCACGATCAGGATTGCCTGCGCTGGATCGCAAAACATCGCGTAACGCCAACCGAAGGCGAAGGCGCCGGACGAGCACGCCGGGTATCAAAAAGACGTCGTCCTCCCAAGTAGCCAAACTTGAACACTATTTTTATGAGACACAGTGATGACTGATGCCAAAGTAGTTTTTACACCCAGTGGCCGTCGTGGTCGATTTCCGATTGGCACACCCGTGCTTGAAGCAGCGCGATCATTGGGTGTTGATATCGACTCTGTTTGTGGCGGCCGTGCTATTTGCGGTCGTTGCCAGGTGCTTTGCGCAGAGGGTGAATTCCCAAAACACGAAATCACCTCGAATGCGTCAAATTTATCAGGTTTCACCAAAACAGAAGAGCGCTGGGAAAGAGTAAAAAAGCAATCGCTTAACGGTCGGCGTCTGGGTTGTCAGGCAAAGATTGAAGCTGACGTAGTTATCGACGTACCGCCCGACAGCCAGGTACATCGTCAAGTCATCAGAAAAGGCGCAGACCTACTCGACATCGAACTCAATCCACTGGCTCACCTTTACTATGTTGAAGTACAAGAGCCCGATATGCACTCACCTACCGGTGATCTGCAAAGGCTTAAACATGCATTAGAGTACGAATGGAGATTAACCGATCTACAATGTGAACCGTCGATAATATCGTCACTTCAAAAGACACTTCGCTCCGGTGAATGGAAAGTCACCGTTGCCGTCGCAGATGATAATCAAATCATTGCGGCATGGCCGGGTTTTAAAGAACAAGTACTGGGCATTGCCATTGACGTTGGCTCTACCACTATTGCAGCACACCTTTGTGATTTAATGACTGGTGATGTACTAGCATCCAGCGGATTAATGAACCCACAGATTCGCTTCGGCGAAGACCTTATGAGTCGCGTTTCGTACGTAATGATGAATCCCGGTGGTGAGGTCGAAATGACCAGAGTGGTTCGAGAAGCCATTTGTGAACTAGTTACTTCGAGTACTACGGAAATAGGAGCGTTACCCGAAGACGTACTTGCCATGACGCTGGTTGCCAACCCAGTTATGCATCATTTGTTACTCGGTATTGATCCCGTTGAACTTGGTGGCGCACCGTTTGCGCTTGCCACCGACGAAGCCATTCGCTGCAAAGGCGCCGAGCTCGATTTCAACACCCACCCTAATGCACAAGTATATGTACTACCGTGTATCGCCGGTCATGTTGGAGCAGACACCGCCGGTGTCATCCTTGCTGAACGTCCCGATACCATGGAAGAGATGACACTGCTGGTTGATGTTGGCACCAACGCAGAAATCGTACTGGGTAATCGACACAGATTACTTGCGTGTTCAAGCCCTACCGGCCCTGCATTTGAAGGCGCACAAATTAGTGGCGGCCAACGTGCAGCCCCCGGCGCAATTGAAAGAGTACGCATAGACCGTGAAACCTTAACACCAAAATTCAGTGTCATTGGCAGCGACAAATGGAGCGATGAAGCAGACTTTGACGACGCCATTTCTAGTACGGGTGTAACTGGCATTTGCGGTAGCGGTATTATCGAAGTAGTGGCTGAAATGTTTCTCGCCGGTATCATCGATACTAATGGTGTTATCAAAGGCGCACTTGCAGAAAAAACATCACGCCTGATAGAAGACGGCAGAACTCACTCATACGTTTTGCATGACGGCGATGTTAAAATAGTCATCACTCAAAACGATGTTCGCCAAATCCAACTGGCCAAAGCAGCTCTGTATGCCGGCGTGCGATTATTAATGGATCGACTTGAAATAGACTCAGTAGACCGGATAAGACTGGCTGGCGCTTTCGGCAGTCACATAGATGTCAAGTATGCGATGGTCCTTGGACTTATTCCCGATTGCGACTTAGAGCACGTATCATCAGCAGGCAATGCTGCCGGCTCAGGTGCACGTATTTCGCTTCTTAACAAAGGAGCACGTGCTGAGATAGAAGCGCTGGTTAATCAAGTTGAAAAAGTCGAAACAGCCGTAGAGCAAAAGTTTCAGGATCACTTTGTCGAAGCCATGGGCATACCCCATAAAACGGCAGTTTTTCCTAAACTATCGCTTGAGGTAGACTTACCAGAGCCTACCGTTAGCCCCGATAACTCAGAGGGCAGGCGTGCTCGTCGACGCCGGCGCCGAAGCTGAGCAAATTGTGGTCCTACGTAAATTGGTTACCTTGCCATTTTTAGTTGACTGCGTCTTCACCACCGTCACTTCACCCTGGCCAGCCGCTCTTCTGCGCTCATCACGCGGTGGCAAACCAAACGTATCGCGGTAGCACTTACTGAAATGAGGCGCTGAAATAAAACCACAAGCCAAGGCGATATCAACAATAGGCATACTGGTCTGAAGCAAAAGTTGGCGGGCTCTTTCGAGTCTTAATTCCAGGTAGTATCTTGTTGGTACACACTGCAAATAGCGCTGAAACAAACGCTCTAGTTGCCGGCGTGAAAGACCCACATGAAATGATAATTCATCAAGCGTCATGGGCTCTTCAATATTTGCTTCCATCAGTGCCACTGCTTCAGCAAGCTTTGGTTGGTTGGTGCCGATTCGTTGTGTCAGCGGAACCCGCTGCCGATCATGTTTATCGCGAATACGATCGCACATGAATTGCTCTGTAATCGCAGAAGCTAGATCTGAGCTGTGTGTATTACGAATTTCGTGCAAGAACATATCAAGCGGTGCCGTACCGCCAGCGCATGTGTAGCGATCATTATCTATTTCAAACAACTCAGGTGAAATCACCAACTGTGGAAACTCTTCCCTGGCACTGGCCATGTTTTCCCAATGAATAGTGCAGCGGTAACCGTCAAGTGCATCCGCTTTCGCCAGCAGGTAAGTTCCCGTGCAAACAGCTCCCAGCACAATTTCTTTTTTAGCTGCTGCGCGCAACCAGGCGATCACGGCAGGGTCAGCGTGGCGCTGCACTTGATTACCGGAGCAGACGAAAATTGCATCAAGATTAACAACATCCCCAATGGATTTATCAGGATTAATTGCTAAGCCGTTACTTGCTGTTACCGGGTCTTTCGTGGCACCAAAGACGCACCAGTTATAAAGCACCTCGCCAGCAAGCTGATTAGCCATTCGCAAGGGCTCAATGGCAGACGAAAAAGCAAGCATAGAAAAGTTGGGCACCAATAAAAAACCAATCGATGCTGGACTGCCAATGTTCTTCGACTTAATCATATAACTTTCCCATCCGCGAGCAATTAGATTTCACAGGGCAATCACCAATAAATGATGTACAAATTTCAACGTTTCTCTGATGTCGTCATTGTGTAACTTAGCCCACTTTGATCTCGACAACCGTATGCAGCCGCCTTTTCCACTCGGCGATCATGTACCGATTGCGACATGTCGCATGAGGGCCAGTTGAATTTTGGATCAGGTGCCAGTAGCGATTCACTTTCATTTCGCTCATGCTAACTGATAAAAACTACGATTAAGCCTTTGAATCTCCTATATTTCATGGCTATGAAATTTATCAATTTTTCGACGATTCTTTTACTGATTTTTTTCGCTTAGAGGATGAAAATCGACCAGGAATTAAGTGATATAAGCAACTTTTGAGCTAAAACACCCTGACCTCTCATACTTAGCGCAGATAATTCCTGCGCTTCGGATGGGCACCTTACCGTGTAAAACCGATACTTTTAGTAGTTCGCATCAGGAAAGGAAGATTTACGTTGATCGATGTACGCTAACAACGCTTCATCAACTGCCGGATCAATAGGGGGTGCCTCATAGGCTGCTAAGGTTTTTTTCATCAGCACATTAGCACGCTGCGCAGCATCTAGTGCTCCTTCAGACTCCCACTGCTCGTAACTGTTGTTATCCGCTATGTTCGATCGATAAAACGCACTTTCAAAATTGTTCTGCGTGTGTGTACAACCCAGGAAGTGAGCACCTGGCCCAACTTCATTCAATGCGTCTAGCGCCTGCCCGTTTTCACTGGCATCAATACCACCAGCAAATACCTGCATCATTCCAGCTTGATCCACATCTAGCATAAATTTTTCATAACTCATTACTAAACCACCCTCCAGCCAACCGGCGGTATGCAACATGAAGTTAACACCGGCAAGCATTGCGGTTTGCAGTGTATTTGCCGCCTCATAGGCGGCCTGCGCATCGGGTAGCTTAGACGCATTCAGCCCGCCGCCTGAACGAAACGGAACACCCAGACGCCTTGCCAAAGCAGCAGCAATGTACAACACAGATGAAGGCTCGGGAGTGCCAAAAGTTGGCGCCCCGGATTGCATTGAAACGCTGCTGGCGAAGGTACCAAACACCACTGGCGCGCCAGGCCGCACCAATTGAACAAATGCCATTCCCGCAAGTGCCTCAGCTAGAATTTGAGTGACGGTACCAACAACAGTCACCGGCGACATAGCACCAGCTAAAATAAACGGCGAAATCACGGTGGCCTGGTTTGCTTTGGCATACACTTCGGCAGCACCCAGCATCGTGTCATCAAACGTCATTGGTGAGTTGGCGTTAATCAAGTTGATTACGGCCGTCTTTTCAACACCGGCTTCGTCGTAAAAATTATCACCGAATAAAATTTGCGACATTTTAACGGTATCGTCAGCCCGCTCTGCTGCAGTCACTGACCCCATGTAGGGTTTATCGCTATAGCGCATATGGGTATACACCATGTCGAAATGACGCTTGTTGACCGGTAAATCAACCGGCTCACAAACTGTTCCGCCTGAGTGATGCATTGAGCTGGATGAATAAGCAAGTTTGACAAAATTACGAAAATCTTCAATATTTGCGTATCGGCGTCCCTGATCTAGATCCCTGACGAATGGCGACCCGTACGCAGGCACCAACACGGTGCTGTCGCCGCCGATTTTGACACTGCGAGCCGGGTTGCGTGCGTGCTGTATAAACTCGGATGGCGCACTTTTCTGAATTATTTGTCGACACAGCCCACGCGGAAATCTAACACGCTCACCGTCTATATCTGCGCCAGCTTCTTTAAACAACGCTAATGCGCGGGGAAAGTCTCGAAATTCGATTCCAATCTGCTCAAGCACTGTATCTGCATTGTGCTCAATAAGTTCAAGCTGTTCATCCGTAGCCAGACTGTAGGTAGGAATTTTACGAGTAATATAAGGCGGTGCATTTACGTTACTTGCACCAGACCGCGCTGCCCTTTTGGCTTCACGTCCGCCCGACCTTTTTCGTCTAGTTGCTGCCACTTTTACTCTCACATTAATTCAATAAAGTTTCACCCAATAGTATTAGCTTTATCAAGGCTGCGAGCTACCGAGGTCGCGACAGTCAGCTGTATGTGAGCGCCAACACCATCTTCCGCAAAACTCGACTAATATCTACCATACGAAACGCAAAGTTTTGCAGTTTGTCACAGCGTTTCTCAACGACAAATCCTTGTTTTTGTTATATTTGCCGGAGCTTAAGACCGGTTTAACAAGGGCGATCCACTTTACGCATCGAACAAAGAGGATTTACTCGACGTCGTATCAACATTCAATAACTGTCGTGCTGAAGCTCAGGACAATACCAGCTGGTAAGACAGTCGCTTGCGAAATGCATTCAGACAGGAAATCAGCGAAAATAGTTCAATATACCGAACTTCTTCACCCAGCCCCAAACAAACCAACCGATTTTTTTTAACTATGCCGCGCGCTACAAGGCAGTAAACAAGAGATTCCAACATGGCAAACCCACCAGACAACGATCAAAACAACAACCCAAGTGGCAAAACACCAGAGCGCAACCTTGCGGCTCCAGCCACTACCCGCCCCACTGACAGCCTGAAAGACAAGGCAGCCAATGTAGCAGCCAGCACCACAGAGAATGCCAGTCAAAAACTGGACGAACTTACCAACAAAACAAACACAGATAGCCCACGCACCCTATCGCCGCACAATCTGGCCGATAAAACAACAGCCGCCAGCAACGCAACCACTGACACAATGAAAGCTGGTGTTTCACGTGCGACCTCCGCTGGTAGCTCGGCCATTTCTGGAGCAACCGCGACAGGCGCTGCTGCTATAGGAGGTGCTGCGGCATCAATATCGACTGCTGCTGCCGGCGTTAAATCCACCGTCACTGACACCGCTCACAAGCTAGGCGATTCCCCGACGCCTGCAAGACCAAGCGCTAACCCGCCCGAAAGAACTGCGCCTGCAGCCGGAACAATGACTCGCCCACCTGGCTTGGGCCAGGCTTCAGCATCGACTCGGCCACCGGCGGTAACCCAGCAACAAAGACCACCGCTAGCTACTACCGGTCAACCAGCCGCCTCCCAGACGCCGCTCCCGAGCCAACGACCTACCGAATCTGCACAAGGCACCTCGGCTACTCCACCACGAATAAGTCACCCATCAAATCCAGCCCAGCGCCGCCCGGAAGCAAGTCGTCGCGACGCTCCAGCGACAAGCGTAGCGTCGTCTCAACGCCCACAACCCAGCCGCACGGAACGTCCACCGGGCCTGACACGCCCATCACTGGAGCGCCCTAATCCAACAGATCGACCAACCACTGAAGGACGCCCCGCCAAACCAGCATCACGACCTTTAACAAGGCCTACAGCAGCCTCGGAACGCTCACCGTCGGCAACAGACCAAGCCAGACCCGCTATTCGTGCAGAGCAAAACCGCCCGCTAGAAAAAGACCCAAGACCAGCGGCGCCGCGCAACCCCAAGGGTGAAGCAACCCGCAGCCAGAGGCAAGATCGTCCCCACGATGATCGCCCTCGGCGCCCTGGCCCTCCTCCTCGCAGACCGGAAATGCGACCGCGCAACGATCGCCCACCGGCTCATTTCCGCGATGATCCAAGACCAAGACGACGCATGGCCCCTCCTCCAGGTGCTTCAAAAAATGGTCACTTTTTGGGCCGACCGACTCGCCGGGGCCCTGCCCCTATCAATCCAGCAACTACGCCCGAGGGTGGAGCTTGGGGGCCATTGCTATTCGGTCTTTTGTTACTTGGCGGAGTTGCCTGGTACGCAATCAAACATTACACACCACAAATTCAAGAGGATTTGCTGCGGCGCAGTAACGCTTCCTTGGACGAGGCAGGCTTAGGCAATCAAACAGACGTAGCAATCAGTGGGCGCAATATCATTCTGAGCGGCTCGGTCGCCACACAAGCTGACAGCGACACCGCCGAACAAGCCGTCGCAGAAACCTTTGGCGTTAGAGACGTCGAAAACAATCTGAGCATTGGTGAACCCGCCGTGACCGAAGTTGCTGACGTCGAGCTACAGCAACCCTCGCTATCCCTGACTCGACAAGGTGATGGCGTCACTCTGGCAGGCACTGTCTCAGACGAAAAATTCGCCACAGCGATAACATCAGCTGCCGGCACTCAATATGGCGAAGCTAATGTCAGTAGCTCAATAACCGTCGACGAAAATGTCACTAACCCGGGCTGGCTGAGCGCAGTGACGCAGTTAATGCCGGAAATGGATGGTGTGGAAGGCTCAGGTCTGAACATCGAAAACGGCACGCTAACTCTGACTGGCACAACCTCAGACGCCAATACTAAGGAGTCTGTCGGCGCTAAAGCCAATGAATTACTGAAAGGCCACCTGACTGTTGACAACCAGATCGTGGCTCCAGAACCAGTTGCTGAGCCTGAAGCAGCAGTTGAACCAGCTGCCGAGCCTGAAGCAGCAGTTGAACCAGCTGCCGAGCCTGAAGCAGCAGTTGAACCAGTTGCCGAGCCTGAAGCAGCAGTTGAACCAGTTGCTGAGCCTGAACCAGTGGTAGAACCCACCCCGGCTCCACGTGAACTGCCGTCATTTGCCTCTGTGAGCGAAACGGATGATCAAATTACTCTCACAGGCTTCATGACACAGGACAGCGCCAACCAGATCACTTCAGTTTACGAAAGCAGCAGTAAGGAAGTCGTCAATAATATATCTATCAATGAATTGGCAGATACCCCCAACTGGATCGATGATTTTAGTCAGTCCATGGCAAGCATGGAAAACGTTCAGAATGGCAAAATCACAATGGCCAGATCTGGCAACGTGACTCTGCAGGGCACTGTGGATAACGAAGCTCTAAAGCAGTCTACTGCTGATGACCTAAGCAGCTTATTCGGTGATGAATATAAAATCATCAACAACATCGCAGTTGAGCTGCCACCAGTGGTTCCCACGATGCAGCCTTTTGCATCAATTATCGATAACGAAGAGCAAATCAGCATTAGCGGCCTGCTTCCAAAAGAGTCTGCTAGGGAATTGCTAAGAACCTATCGCCGTGGCGATAAATATGTCGCTGATAACATAGCGATTGATGAACGCGTCATCGCTCCAGCATGGACAGACCAGCTTGGGCAATCGTTGGCCTCAGTCGACAACATCGAAAACCCCAAAATCAATATCACCAGCAGCGGTGATTTGATTGTAGGCGGTCACGCACAAACTGAGGACGCTCGTACAGCCGCCGCCGATCAATTATCTACACTATTCGGTAACTCTGTGAGCTTGCGCAACGACATCACCGTTGAAACGCCCAAAATACAGGAGGCGCCGAAACCTGATTTCAGAGACCTGCTAGCTCAAATAGATATCGCTGGAATTCGTTTCGGGACAAATAGTGCTGAGTTAAACAGCGACAGCATAGTTATACTGGAGCAAGTGACAGAGTTACTAAATCAGTATCAAAACGTCAACGTCGAGATCGCCGGCCACACAGATTCATTGGGTAGCCAGCAATACAATCTTGCACTCAGCGCTGATAGAGCAACCACCGTAATGCAGTTTTTGGATAGCAAAGGCATTTCACCGAATCGTATGACCGCGAAAGGATACGGCCCAGCCCGCCCCGTCGCGTCTAACGATACTGCCGCCGAACGCGCCCAAAATCGTCGTATTGAGTTTACACTTACCGGAGAATAGGACATGAACACCTACGTAATGGGCGAGATCGCCACTTTGTTAGCGGTCACCGTACTCGCAGGGATGCTAGTCGGCTGGTGCATCAAAAGTTTGATGACCGGGCGGACTGAGCGCAAAGTCCGCGCGCACGTCGCCCATGACGTAGATGACTCTGCTGCAGACGTAGCAAGTATCCGACAAACATTGTTGCGCAGGGAGGCGCAACTCAAGGATACCAACCAGGAATTACAAAAAATGCGTGGCCGCGATGTATCTATGAAAGCCGGCAACACGACGCAAATCGAGGAAATAAACAAGCTCAAAAATGAACTCGCCCTAGCACGCCAGTCGCTGGATCGGAACCGCTCAGAATTCAACAGCTTCAGAAACGACAAGCAGACCGAACTACAGCAAGTTGGAAATAAACTTGCCAGCTTCCAGTCCGGAGGCGCAGTCCACGATGAACGTATGTTAGAAGCCAACGACACTATTGGCGCACTTCGTACCGCCGTACGCGAGAACGACAAAGTCATCGACAGCCTACGAGCACGAATCAAAGAAGGCGATAGCAGTGTAGAAAACCTTCGCACACAGCTAAAATCTTCCGAGACCCAACTGAGCGATGCACTAGGCGTTCGGCAAACAACAGAAACCACCATTGCCAAGCTCAACATGCAGTTGCAAGACGTCAGCGACCAACGTGACAAATTCAAGCGCGACTATGACGCCGCACTTGAAACTAAGAATAAGGACATCGCAAAGCAACAAGTGAAACTCGAAGGCCTCAGCAAGATACAAACAACACTTGCCAACAAAGAACATGAAAACAAAAAACTAACTCAGGTTTCGCAAGCAAACGCGACTAGAGCTAATGAGCAAATCAACGAACTGAAACGCACGATCTCAGAGAAAGAAGCACAAAGAGCTGAATCTCTGAAAAATCTCAAGCGAATGCAAGATCAAATTTCAACCATCGAAGCGAAAAACACTTCACTGACTGCCGAAATAGAAAAGCAAAAAACACTACATTCAACCATCGAAGCAAAGAACAACGCACTGACTGCTGAAGCAGATAAGCAAAAAACGCTGCTTTCAACCATTGAAGCAAAAAACAACTCGCTGACTGCTGAAGCAGCAAATCAAAAAGCGCTACACGCCGCTCAGCTCCAAAAAATCACCCAAGAATTAGAAAGTGCCAGGTCTATTAGTAAGAAAGTTGAAAATAAATCAGCAGAAGTCGTCGCACTCAACGACATGCTGAAAGATATCAGCACCAAAAAAACCGAAGCTCAATCACGCGTTATCGACCTTGAAAAGCAATTAAAAAGTAACACTGAAATCGCTGCCAACAACGCCGAGTCACAGAGAAAAATTGCCAGTATCACCGCAACGCTGCAAGATCGCGATTCAACTGTAGCTAAATTGCGCACCGACATGGACGATCTCGTTGCCAGCAGAAATGATCTGAGCATTCAACTTGGCGAGCTTGAGACCAATAGCGACAAAACAAAAGCCACTCTGATTCAACGCTCAGAACAGCAAATCATGCAAATGAAAACTGCGCTGCAAGATCGCGACAAGTCATTTGACAAACTCCGTGGCGACATGGACAAAATGGCAGGTACCCGTGACCGCTTAACTCAGGAGCTTGAAAACCTGCAACAACAAGGATCACAGCTAGAAACGTTTAAAGCCAACTTGCAATCGACGGTCACACAACGAGAGTCAGAACTACAGCAAAGGAAGGCAGCCTACGACAAGCTGCAGAAAGAATTCCAGCAATTAGCAAGCACCAGAGACGACTACGAGCAACGCATTAGCGCGCTAACATCAGAAGTCAAAGCTCAGGCACAGCAGTTACAAGTGCAAGAGAAACGCACCACTCAAAAAATCACTCAGTTACAACCACAAATCTCTACTTTGCGATCAAAACTATCTCTGGCTGATAGTGAAAACCAAAGGCTCAGCTCAGAACTGGCCAACAGCGCATCCTTAAAGCTTGCCATTACAGAGCGGGACTCAACCATTCAAAAGTTGCAAGTTGATTTGCAAGATACAAAAATGAATGGCATCCCTGATCCAACACACGATGATGCAATCAAAAAAGCCGATTCACTCACTGTTGCACTAAAGGATCGTGACACCGAGATCGCCCGACTGAACAACATTGTTACTGACAACCGACTTGGCTCAAAGAAACATCAGTCAGAGGCCACCTTGCTTAAGCAAGAAGTCGAGTCACAAAGCACGCTGATTAAAAATCTGGAAGAGCAAGCAGAAAACACCCTGACTTTGCATAAAAAAATTGCTTCTCAATCAACTGAAATAGAAAAACTACGTGCGAGTCTGTATGAGAACGAAGGGACTGCCAGCTCTTCTAAGCAGTCAGCTAATCAACCCGACAATCAAACAGTACTAGCACTCAAAGCCCAAGTGCAACAACAAGCCAATGAGACGGCCAGCATCCGAAATCAACTGGCAGCAGCGCAACAATCGCTGGCTCAATCAAAACTCCAGCAAGTAGCCCCTGTCACAGACCAGAGCAAGCAAGCTAAAAATAGTAAAACACCGACAGCAAACTCGCAAAATGAAGCTCAGACCACTTCAGCAAAACCAAGAGTGTTTGTCAGGCAAGACAACAACTCAACTGAAGCCCTGACGGGGGTCTCTTCTCTCGAGACCACAGGCAGAGCCAATTACACCCGTGACGGCTACAAGCTACAGCGTACAAATGGCCAGGACAATTTAGCCCTACTACCAGGCATCGATGCCAAAGCAGAGCGCGAGCTAAACAACAATGGAGTAACCGATTTCGAACAGATCGCGCTATGGGGCAAACGTGAAATTTCACATTTTTCAGATAGAGC
>JALZUX010000206.1 GCA_023301405.1 Granulosicoccaceae bacterium
GCGCTTGAGGCGTCGGCGCAGGCAAGCAGCGGACATGCCAAAGCGGCATTGCAAAAAAGCATCGATATGATCAGTGATTCTTGTCGACGCATTCTAGCTGAAGAAAACCAAACTCTAAATGCGGCAGTAGCCTCTGATTATTTGATGTTAATGGGGTATGCGTGTGGGTGTTGGGCGATGGCGAGGTCGGTACTTGCTGTGGCAGACGTTGACGATGCAGACTTTGTCTCAGTTAAACTTGCTGTATGTCGCTTTTATTTTGACAGTATCGCACCGCGCGCTGATAGCCATTATCAGGCCTTGTGCAACGTCAGCGTTGATCACTTTGCACTTGATGCTGCGTTACTCTAGAGCGCACTTGGTGACCTCTGTCTGTTTATTGACAGAGGTTCATTTCCCAGAACCTGTTGTACTAGTTTTCAGTTGAATTACGCAAGCGGCACGTGTCTCTGGTTGGCACTGTTGCCGATGATACTTTCTAAAAAGGTAATCCAGACGTTTCATTGAAGAAACGAGTCTGGTGTACGCTGTACACGACATAGTTGCACTGACCAAAGTGCTTGTTTTTGATCGTGTAATCATGGCACTTGGCCGTAGTAAAGAATCGTACAACATCAAGTGCTTTTAGTAAGCTACGCTTTCGTTGTATTGCCTGATTTAGACAGGCAATGGTTGATAATTCGCTCTCTCTTTGGCTAATAACGTGAGAACCCTAACAGATAAATAAACTTGCGAATTTAGCCCTCACGCATGGAATATTCCTTGCACTAAAGGCACTTCGATAGAAACTAAGCGCGATGGGCTATAGACATGAAGGGTTTAATTCTGGCAGGTGGATCGGGTACCAGGCTGTACCCAATCACTGAAGTAGTTTCAAAACAACTTTTACCCGTTTACGACAAACCAATGATTTTCTATCCATTGTCAACATTGATGTTGATGGGGATTCGGCAAATTGCCATTATCTCGACGCCGCAAGACATTGGCCGGTTTGAGCAGCTGCTGGGTGATGGCAGCCAGTTCGGTATTGAGCTCGAGTACATTGTACAAGAAAGCCCCGATGGCTTAGCGCAGGCTTTTGTGCTTGGTGAAGAGTTTATAGGTGAAGACAATTGCTGTCTGATTCTTGGCGATAACATTTTCTATGGAGCTGGACTTGAAGGTATTCTTGAGAATGCCGCATTGTCGTTAGACGGCGCGACAGTCTTTGCCTACCGGGTAGCTGATCCGGAGCGTTATGGCGTTGTAGAGTTTGACAGCGTCAACCGCGTTTTGTCTCTTGAGGAAAAACCCGTACAGCCTAAATCCCACTACGCAGTTACTGGGCTCTATATCTACGATAACTCTGTTGTTGAGAAAGCTAAATCTCTAGAACCCTCAGTTCGTGGTGAATACGAGATAACCGATCTTAACAATATTTATCTGCACGATAAGAAACTCAAAGTGGAACTACTGGGTCGCGGCCATGCATGGCTTGATACGGGTACACACGCTTCCCTTCATGAAGCTGGGGCCTATGTTGAAACCATCGAAGCACGTCAAGGCTTGAAGGTTTGTGTGCCTGAAGAAATATCGTGGAATAAGGGTTGGATCAGTTCTGAAAATTTGCAGGAAAGTGCTGCGCGTTATGGAAAAAGCACCTACGGAGTGTACTTACAGTCATTACTTGACGAGAGAAGCTCGGTAACCCCGATCAACCCTTATGCAAAAGTAGCTTAGTAACTTTGTTATCGCTTGTTTTGACATAAAGGAATCCTCTGGAATACTCTGTGAAATATAAAAAAAACCTAAAAGTTACAGAATCTAAAGCGAAAGAACTTTTCGATTCTCTGTTCTCCGAAAAAACGGTAGATCCTGCGTTGATATCTAGATTTAAAGGCAATCTGGATGCATTGAATAATCGCAGTTTCTCCGGATGGGTAGTTGATGAAGATGACTTGGATCTTGCGGTAGGTTTTGAGGTGTTTTTTGGCAACACGAAGGTAGGGGAAGGGGTAGCGGATAATTATCGAGATGACCTTGAGAGTATCGGTTACGGAAATGGAAAGCATGGTTTTCTGGTTAGGTTAAGCAGTCAAATATTTACTCAAGGCAAACACGAGCTCACACTTCGTGAGAAAAATAGTGGTGCGTTAATTTCTACCAATAAATTTCCAGTGCAGACAAAATCTGATTGCATTGCCGAAATCATAGGTTTCAATATGCGTGTTATTCACGCGCAGATTGTATCAGCGGGTCGGGCGCCAATTCCTGCAAGTGTAGAGATATTGGTCGATGGTATTGATCTGCTTCCATGTGCACTGACTAATAATGCGGCCGGAAAGCTGAGTTATGAGGCGCGTCTGCCTGATAGATTATACGATGCGATGCCACATACGTATGAGCTTATCGCTAATGATGTTAATTGCACCAGTACGGCTTACGTTGATATTTTACAACCATTGGTTACGCCTCAACACCATTTAATAGATAGTCACGGTAAACCAGGTTTCATTGGGTTATCTAAGAATGCGGCTTATCGTTATGAGTCACTTAGCCTGCAATTGCAGCAATTACTTGAAGCTTCTGCGTCAATTGGTGAAGAGCCACTTCAGGCATTAACTAACCTGCAGGTGGCGCATAACGAAGTTGTTCGGGGTGCCCATCGTCGAAGGGAATACAAAAAAATCACTTTGCCTAAAGTCGATAATCCTGATGTGTCGATTATTATACCGGCAATGAATAAATTCGAAATCAGCTATCATGCGATTGCTTCTTTAATACTTGCTCAAAACAAGGCCAGCTTCGAAGTTATATTGGTTGATGATGCTTCATCAGACGAAACCACAGCTGCAGAAAACATCATTGAAAACCTTACTGTGGTACGTAACGAAGTAAATCTGGGTTTTGTGAAAAGCAATAACAAGGCGGCTGGTATGGCCCGAGGGAAATACCTTTGCTTGTTAAACAACGATACTGAAGTAACGGCGGGTTGGATTGATCAGGCATTAGAATTGTTTGAAATATACA
The DNA here is from genome assembly GCA_023301405.1 of Granulosicoccaceae bacterium. GTDB lineage: Bacteria > Pseudomonadota > Gammaproteobacteria > Granulosicoccales > Granulosicoccaceae. The sequence continues at coordinate 3,010 of JALZUX010000206.1, forward strand.
ACGACGTTGGTGCTGTGGGATGTAAGCTTGTCTATCCTGATGGAAAACTGCAAGAGGCAGGTGGTATTGTGTGGGCGTCAGGTGCGCCATGGAATTATGGAAAAAACAAAAATGCCTCACATCCGTCTTTTAACTATGTGCGTGAACCAGACTATCTTTCTGCGGCTGCGTTGTTTGTTTGCCGAAGTGTATGGGATACCGTTGGCGGGTTTAGTGAAGAATACGCACCAGCGTATTATGAAGATACTGATTTGGCGTTTAAGATAAGAAAGGCTGGATATTCAACGTTCTACTGTCCGTCGTCTGTCGTTGTTCATTATGAAGGAAAAAGCAACGGTACTTCGACTAAGTCTGGAATTAAGCAATATCAGGATATTAATAGCAAAAAATTTCGTGCGAAATGGTTTTCCGAATATAAAAATCATGGTGTCGATGGTAAGAATCCTCATCTTGAGGTTGACAGAAAACACCATTTTAAAGTGCTGGTTCTAGATTCAGATACGCCGCGTAAAAATAACGATGCCGGAAGCTACGCGGCGTTTCAAGAAATGAAACTCATGATGGAGTTGGGTTGCAAGCTAACATTTATGCCAGGGAATATGGCACATATGGGCGTGCACACCGAGCATTTGCAAAAACTGGGGGTTGAGTGTCTGTATTATCCGTTCTACCAATCTGTAGAGCAACTACTTAAATTTCGTGGTGATGAGTTTGACGCGATCTATATCACTCGTTATAAGGTTGCAGCGGAAAGTCTAGATGCAATTAGATCACTGACAAAAGCAAAAGTGATTTTCAACAATGCTGACCTCCATTTTCTACGTGAACTACGAGAAACCTTGCAGAACAAATCTGTTGATTTTTCTGGCCCTCTGGCAACCAAGGAAAATGAGCTAGCCGTGATCGATGAAGTAGACGTAGCTATTTGTTATACAGAGGAAGAGCGTGCTGTGATTACCTCACATGTGATGAAAGAAGACAATATCATGCGATGTCCGTGGGTGGTTAAAACGGCGTCACACGTGACACCATTTGCTGAACGAAAAGGCATTGCATTTTTAGGCGGGTACCGTCATACCCCAAATATCGAGGCAGTCGAATTCTTTTGTGAGAAAGTAATGCCTGTTCTGTGTGAAAGAATGCCTGATATTGTTTTTAAGGTTTACGGGAGCCATTCACCAGACTCTTTCACAGATTATGAGTGTGCCAATGTGGAAATTCATGGGTTCGTAGAAGACGTGGCAGACGTCTATGACAATGCGCGAGTTTTTGTGTCACCTTTACTGTCCGGAGCGGGGCTTAAAGGAAAAATTATCGACTGTATGGCGAAGGGCTTGCCAGCCATTGTCAGTCCGATAACTGCTGAAGGTACAGGCTTGGTTCACTCGCAGAGCACGTACATTGCCGATGAGGTAAATGAATGGTGCGATTATATAGAGCAACTCTATTCTGATGAAATCTTGTGGAATAAGATGTCAGAAAATACACTTAGCATAAGTCGGTCTTTGTATTCTCCTGTTGAGGGGGTCAAGAGAATGAAAAAGATACTTGAAGCAGCAGACGTCTTTTCAGGTGACATAGGCGTAGGACGATACAAGGGGTATGTAAATTGAGTTTTTCAGATCGTAAAGTTGTTGTGCACTACCATATTTTTAAAAATGCTGGAAGTTCAGTTGATCAACTTTTAAGAAAAAACTTTCCCGATCAGTGGGTAGGGTTCGACGGTGATACGCCGGGAAGTGTAATTACAACGGCCGAGCTTGAAAAACGGATCAACACGTCAACAGATAAAGTTGCATTTTCCTCTCATCAAATTGTGCCACCACTTCCTAATGTCGATGCGGAGATTTATCCGATTGTTTTCTTGCGAGATCCCATTGATCGTATTAAGTCTGCCTATCTTTTTGAATGGAAGAAACAGTTAGGACTTGATGAACCTAAAGGGTCTTTCGTAGAGTATATTGAGCAGAAATTCATCTACAAGCGAAAAAGCTCGGTGGAAGAATTCCAAACTATACGATTATCCAATAATACTGTTTCAGTATTTCATGAAAAGGACTTAGTGTCTGATGATGAGCTATTGGCACAGGCATGTGAGTTTATCAGTACACTTCCATTTGTTGGAATCGTAGATCAATTTGGGAAATCTAACCAATTACTTGGTGCCTATCTCCAGGAAGGCTTTCCTAGCTTTGAAGCAACTGAAGTTAAGGCAAACGTACTACAAGACTTGTCTCTGTCACAAGATTTTAAGCGTCAGCGGATCAAAGAAGAGCTTGGCGATGATATCTTTGAAATGATCGTATCGCGTAATGCACTGGATGAAGCGCTCTATCAACACGGTATTAGCCATCTTGAGGCGTTGTATGAAAACCGATTTTCCAGTGAACGCTCGGTAGATAGCCTTAAATATGCAGTCTAATGGAAGGCAGTATTATCCAAATACGTGATTCTGTTTTGGCAAGATTGGATGTGGTTGATATGATTGAGACAGCAGTAGCTACTAGGCTGACGAATTCAGAGTTAGTGGATACAGAATCTAAACTTATAGCTGCGATAGCGGCTCAACCATCAATAAGAAAGCCCTATGTTACGGCAGCTGAGTATTTTGATGATATCGGTGAAAAAGACATGGGTGCTTCGTTTCATAATGGCGTTGTACCCGCTGTATTAGTTGAAAAATATCAGTTGGATAAATATTCCTCTAAGCCAAGTGCTCAAATATCATGCTGTGAGAATTTTGCCTCGTATCCGGCGACTACTGAAAAACTAAAATCACCGATTAATAAGGACAGAAACCGAAACTCTGTTTTTAGTAAAGTTGAAAAAAATTGTCCTCATGAAGCGCTTGATGTTTTGATTGACGGAGGTTTTGTATATGACGGAACAAATAAGCTACTAGTAGATAGCGATAATACAAGAATTAGTAATCATTCAGACGTTAACTCGTTTTTATCACACAACCTAGCAGGATCAATTGGACAAACGTCGAAGGTACTGCCGGGTTATTCGATACTTCTGTCTGCTAGAAATTCCGGTAATTTTTATCATTGGCATTTTGACATTTTACCGGTATTGGGGTTGGTCGAGGAATGCGGAATTTCGATAAGTGAAATTGATAACATTATACTCACTGAAAAAGAAAGCTCGTTTCATTTACCTATGCTTGAAATACTGGGTGTTCGAAAGGACCAAATTCATACCATTCAACCGAGCTATGAATATGTTCGATGTGAAAAACTACTTTTAGGCACTATCCGCAACAAAATGGGTATGCGGCAACCAAGAAAGCATATAGATTGGTTAAGATCAAAGTATCTAGGGGCGGGAATCAAGAAGGACAGCTCTGAGATAACATCTAAGAAGATCGCTGTTATCAGAGATCGTCGTGGTTATACGGATACCGGGTTAGTTACCGAGTTTTTAGAGCAGCGTGGGTATCAAATGTTCAAACCTGAAAATCATTCCTACGAGCAGCAGGTGAAGATCTTCCACAACGCCACGCATGTTGTTTCACCGCACGGAGCTGGTCTCGCCTTGTTGGCTTACTGTAAGCCTGGGACGGTAGTTCATGAATTCTATGGTGATCACGTGCATCCCTGTTTTTGGGCTATCGCGAATTCCCTTGGTTTGGTTTATCACAATTACAATTGTAGTGAAATTGTAGATGAAGCCGTAACCAACAGCGGAAGAGGGATTGTTGAACGTTTGAATAGATCGATCAATGTTACAACCGATATCTTAGAAAATATGCAGCGTATATAGTAGCGGCATAGATGCAGTAAAATAGTACCAAAGGTTGAATCGATGTTCCGGGGTTTTGGAATTCTGAAGGTTTATTGA
>JALZUX010000207.1 GCA_023301405.1 Granulosicoccaceae bacterium
CTGGGTTTCAGTGTGAGGCTTGATCTGCGAATAGTTAGACTCCGTCGCTTATTAAAATTCCGGCGATCAGGGGAGTCCTGTTTAGTCAGCAAGGTGTTTAGTCAGCGTGCCCTGATTAAAATGAAGCTCGATATAAAAAATGGGTGTGCTGGCAATGTTATTCGGTTAAGTTGTCGCACTCTGTGTTGCTGCCAAGCCATCCAACCCCCTTATAGACGCCCCTTTGATGATTCCTGACCCTGTTGTTGAGCGTCCGCGTTCAGTAATCATGGCCTTACTGGTTTTGTTTTTCTGCGTTTTCATGACAGCGGTCAGCCGTGGCATGGGTGAGACATTCGGCGTATTCCTACTGCCGTTGAGCAAGCAGTTTGCGTGGGAGCGTGCCACGGTCACGTCTGTCTATTCGGTCTACATGGTGAGTCTTGGTGTTGGGTCTTTGTTGTCTGGTATCGCGTTTGACCGTTTTGGTGCGCGCTTTAATTATTGTGTTGGTGTGACGCTCCTTACTTGTGGCTACGGACTGGCTGGCTCACTTGACAGTCTTTGGCAATTTTATGTGTCTATTGGGATTTTGGGTGGCGTTGGTGCGGCAATGGTGGGTATTGTGCCCACGCAAAGCCTGGTTTCCCGTTGGTTTGACCAGCGGCTGGGGACGGCGCTATCCGTCGCCTATGCCGGACAGGGGCTGGGTGCGTTGATGATGGTGCCGCTGGCTCAACTTGCGATCGAACGGTTTCAGTGGACGGGGGCCTACACACTTGCAGGGTTTCTATTTGCAGGCTTATTATTGCTGGTAATTTTGTTGCCATGGCGAACAATACAGCAGGGTGCGCGCAACAACCCGCGTGTGGCTCCGAGTGGAAAATCAGTTGGCGGGCTTAGTCTTTCACAAGCGCTTAAAACAAGAGCATTCTGGGGTTTCTTTTTTGTTTTCACGGCAACCGCGATCGGGATTTTTGGTATCAGTTTGCAAAGCGTCGCCTACTTGATCGAGCGCGGTTTTACCGAGGTTGAAGCAGCGCTGGCTTTTGGAGTGGTTGGGATGTTGAGCTTTGCCGGTATGGCCCTCACTGGTGTAGCCGCTGACCGTTGGCCCCGTCATATTGTGGCCACTTGTAGTTACTTATTGAGCTTTATTGGCATTGGTGCGCTGGCGCTTTTGCAATGGTACCCGGGCTGGTTTTTTCTACTGGTTTTCGTGGTTACCTTTGGTTTATCAGCTGGCGCGCGCGGTCCGATTATTACCACGCTAATGGCCGAAACCTTTGCCGGTAAAGGGCTGGCTTCAATTTATGGGGCTTCTAATCTAGGGCAGGGCTTAGGGGCGGCATTCGGTGCGTTTGGAGCCGGTTTACTATTTGATTTGACTGGTGGTTACAGCATCGGTTTTGCGTTGTGTTTTTTGTTTACGTTGATCGGTGCGTCGCTGTTTTGGTTGGTTCCTGAAATTCGCTTCGCTAAAAGAGGCTAGTTCTAAAGTTAGGACTGTGGTTGGTATGGGTAGTTGTCTTAAGCGCAGTAAGTAATGGTGGCGCTTGTCCCGGCGGGAATCCGCTGGGAGTTGGTCATTGTATTGCTCTAACCCAGGCGCATCAATTCCTTAACATGGGCCGTTGCACTTCTTGCCAGTGCAGGCAGTGAATAACCACCTTCCAGTATTGATACAATACGACCGTCAGCGCTTGCGTCTGCCACAGACATAATCTGCTGCGTTATCCAAACAAAATCATTGTCACCCAATGCTAAACCGGCCAGAGGGTCTTCAATGTGCGCGTCGAAACCGGCACTGATAAAAATCATTTGCGGTTTAAATTTGTTTAGCTCGGGTATCCATTGATCAACAATGGCGTGGCGAAATTCGTCACTGCCTGTGCCACTGGGCAAGGGTGTGTTGACGCGCTGGCCAGGTACATTTGGACGATGGCCACCAGGGTAAAATGGATGTTGAAACGATGAACAGAAAAGAATATTTTCATCGCCATCAACAAGGTCTTCGGTGCCATTGCCGTGATGTACGTCGAAATCAACAATGGCAACTCGCTCAAGGCCGTGTGTGTGTATTGCGTGTCTTGCGGCTATCGCAATATTGCCAAAAAAACAAAACCCCATCGCCTGGTTTTTTTCGGCGTGGTGGCCCGGTGGCCGGGTGGCACAAAAGGCATTATTAACTTCACCGGAAATCACCTTGTCCGTAGCAAGCAGGCTGGCTCCAACACCACGTAGCGCCGCGTTGAGTGAGTGTGGGTTCATTGCGGTGTCAGCATCGAGCTGCACGCTGCCTGATTCTGGAGAGCTTGATACGATAGAGTTTATGTACGATTGCGGATGACAGGAAACAGCGTCTTCCGGATCGGCAAGTGGTGCATCAAAGTGCTGCAGATAGTCGTATAGATCTTCTTTTTTCAGTTGATCAAGTATGGCGCCGATACGCTGTGGGCATTCAGGGTGACCGGGACTGATTTCGTGCAGCACGCAATCGTTGTGAGTGATAAGGGCGGTAGACATGTTAAAGGCCATAGGCAATTTCGATGGTCAAATATACCAGTAAAATTTAATTTATGCCTCTGAGAACCCTTACCTGTAGTACAACAGTAGGCCAATTACGGTACTATTGATTGGTGTCTACTATACAATTAGAAAAATTGCTTAACCCCCGTTCGGTTGCCCTTGTCGGTGCAAGCGATCGAATGGGAGCTCCCGGGCGTGCCATCGCAGAAGGTTTGTTGAGTGGCAAGTTTCCCGGCCCGTTGCAGTTTATTAATCCGCGCTATAAGTCGGTGCTTGGACAGCCTTGCTTTCGATCAATAAAGCATATTGATTCCACACCTGATTTAGTCATTATTCTGGTGCCGGAGCGTATCGTTAAGCACACGTTGACGCAGGCGGCTGGTATTGGCTGTAGAGTAGCTATTGTCATGTCTGCGTTCAAAAACAGCAAAGCGCTACACAGGCTTGCGCAAAAGTTGGGTGTGCGGTTGCTTGGCCCTTATTGCGCCGGCTTGATCAGACCACACCAGAAATTAAACGCCACTTATTCAAGCAGCAAAGTGAGTGCAGGGTCGCTTGCTTTGGTGACCGGGTCTGCATCGCTAGGAGCAGCTATTCTGGATTGGGCGGAACCAAGTGGCGTTGGTTTTTCTGCGGTGTTGTCTACTGGCAAAGATGCTGACATCACACTACCTGACTTGCTTGATCTGCTATCAGAGGATCACTGCACCAAGGCGATCATTATTTATCTTGATCGTGCGCACCAAACACGTTCTTTTCTTAGCGCCATCAGTGCGGCGGCACGGATCAAACCGGTGGTGATAATGAAGTCGACCTACGATGGTGCACGTTATTGCGATGCGCAGGCGCGAACCGGTGAAATCTATTCCACCGAGGCGGTCTTCCAAAGTGCGATGCGGCGTGCCGGTGTTGTTCGTGTTAAATCGTTTTCTAACCTTTTCTCGGCGGCAAAAATCCTGACGTCGGGGCTTCGCATCAAAGGCAAGCGCATTGCGATCATTAGTAACGGTGCTGCTCCAGCCAGGCTGGCGGGCGAGCGAGTTATAGCCAAAGGTTTTTCCCTTGTTGATCTGCCAGAGCCAATTTTAAAGGATTTGTCAAAGCGTCTGGGTAGAGCATGGGAGGGCCACAACCCGCTTGTATTGCGTGACGCAGAAAACCTGACCAAGCAATACGCACACGCGCTGAAAGCAGTGGCAAAAACTACTGACTACGACGCGATTCTGGTGCTATTTTCACCAGATGCGCGCAACCAACCAGAGGCGATAGCGAATGCCGTGATTGAACATCGCCCCGTGCACATTCCGGTATTGGCAAGTTTTATGGGGGAGGCCAGTGTTGCAAGTAGTAGAGACTTGCTTACGGAGAATCAAGTCCCCTGCTTTAGGACACCAGAAGCAGCAACTGATGCACTTGATTTTTTGCACCGTTACTTGCTTAGCCAGCAACAATTGTTGCAATTGCCTAACCCGACTTCACGCTATACAAGAGCCGATGCAAGCAGTGCGAAAATACTGATAAGTAATGCGCTTAATAATGGTGAACGAGTGTTGGGGCCGCAGCAAACGCGGACGCTTCTTAGTTTGTTTGATATCGATGTTTTACCTGCTCTTCGTGCTACCACTCTGGAGGATGCGCTAGCATGTGCAGAAAAGCTGACGTATCCGGTAGCCATGAAGCTGGTGTCACCAAACGTACGCTATAAAGCTGAAGTATTGGGTACGGTGATCAATATTGAAGGGGAAGCACAGCTACAAACTGCTTTCTCTGAAATTTCAATGCGGCTGCGTCAGCTAAGGCCTGAAGCTGAGTTTCGAGGTGTACTGATTGAAACCATGTATAAAAAGTCTAATACCCGTAATGTGGCAATGAGCCTGACTCGTGATGCGACTTTTGGCCCGGTAATCAGTGTTGGCGTTGGTGGTGATCTATCGACGCTGGTGCAACAGCGTGCCGTGCAGCTACCACCATTGAATAACTTTTTAATAGATACCATGCTGGCAACCCCAACGATTGCCAATTATCTTGGTGAGTTCAGGCACCAGCAACCGGTGGGCACTAAGGCGGCGGCCCATGTATTGCGTCGACTCTCTGAAATGGCGTGTGAATTACCAGATGTGTTTTCGGTAGTTGTCAACCCAGTCAGGGTTGGCGCAGACAATGCCATTGCCGTGGAGGTACAAGTGGTTCTCGAGCGCAATAAAGCGCCAAACGAATATGCGCACCTGGCGATTCATCCCTACCCATGGAAATGGGGCCGACTGGCAGATCTAAAGCAAGGTCAAACTGTGCAGTTACGTCCAATAAGGCCTGAGGATGGCGAGTCGATTAAAAACATGGTGCGTAACATGTCAGCTGAATCACGCTATTTCCGTTTTATGCATGCGATTAATGATTTGTCTCCGCAGATGGTCGCGCAGTTCACCAAGCTTGACTACGATCGGCAAATGGCTTTTGTTGCGGTGCAGGACAGCGGCCAGGGAGAAGTAGTCGGGGTGAGTCGATACGCCATGAGTACAGATAGACTATACGGTGAATTTGCGATATCAATTGCGGATAACTGGCAGGGCCAGGGTTTGGCGTCAGCCTTGATGAAGCTGATTATTGACTACGCAAGATCACAAGGGCTTAAGGCCTTGGTCGGTGATGTATTAAGAACAAACCAACCGATGTGCGGGTTAATGAAATGCCTTGATTTTAAGTCAAAAACAGACCCTGATGACCGCAATATCCTGCGCTTTACTTTGTCTTTAGGGTAAAGACGAATCGTGTCGCGTGTACTGTAACCGCAAAGATACCTGAGCCTGTAACTCTGTGATAATGGGCATAAGCCTGGCGGCCGCCGCATTGGCAGCTTGCAATGAGAGGCTGTCTGTGGCGAAAAGGCAGTGATTCGGGATCAGTGTCTGTTACAAACAAGCTTTAGTGATTTTTTTAGTGCCTTTATTTTCTTTAAGTGATTGGTTTAATTGTTAATTTTCGCTCGGGGTGGCAGGCCAGCGGATAGTTGAAAGCAAGCTGCCCGTTGATTAAAAATGGTAAATCCATGCTGAGACTGAAACAAATCCTTCAATAAGCGACTAAATTAGTTGTAAGTGTGTTGTGCTCTTATAAACTACCTGTATCCTGCGATAAAGGTCCGATGTATTGTTGGTCAATTAAATGGCGGTAATGCCATGAACCATGCATGATTTAGTAAAATTGATCTGACATTGAGAATGTATCTGAACTTATCGGTAAATTATTGTCCATTAATCAATGCAGCCAGTGGTGGTTTAAAGAACTCCCATGTGCCACAGCCAACGTTGAGTTAGAAACCGCCTTGTCAGGCTGGAGATATTTAGTCAGTGAAGCATCGTACTACTATGGTTTTACCTGCGGGTCCACAGCGTTTAATTCGGGTTGGAAAGCAGTTGGCTCAGGCGCTGGTTTTTATTCTTACCGCCTCGTGCAGCAGTGCCGGATTATCAGACAGCTCTAATGCGGCAGTCGATACCTTCGGGCCCACACCTGAACATAGAGCGGCAACGGCGGCCATCCTGCAGCTTATGCAGCGCTACCACTACAAACGAGTGGCAGTCAACGATCAACTATCCGAGCAGATCTTCGATCGATTTCTAGAAACCCTGGATCCACAAAAAAACTTTTTCCTGGCAAGCGACATAGAAGACTTTGATGATCTTCGAGACGAGATTGACGATGCGCTTCGCAATGGCCGGCTGCAGCCAATCTTCGATGTTTTTATTCGCTTTCGAACCAGAATAACGGAGCGAGCATTGTTTGCCCAAGACCTATTGAAGAGTGATTTCGACTTCACCATTGATGAAAGCTACACCTTTAATCGCGAAGACGCGCAGTGGGTACAGTCTGAAAAAGAAATGGACGAGCTATGGAGAAAGCGCGTTAAAAGTGATGTGCTGGGCTTGCGTCTCGCTGAAGTGGCTGATGATGAATTACTCGAAACCTTAAGCGATCGTTACGAACGCATGGCGCTTCGGATCAATCAGCTGAAAGAGAATGATGTGTTTCAGTTTTTTGTTAACGCCTACACGCTGTCTGTTGAGCCCCATACGTCTTACTTTTCACCCCGTAGCTCAGAAGATTTTAAAATTCGCATGAGCCTGTCCTTAGAAGGCATCGGTGCGGCGCTGCAAACGGAAAACGAATACACAGTTATCCGGCGCATCATAGCCGGCGGGCCGGCAGCACTGAGTGAGCTACTAAGCGCCGACGACCGAATTGTCGGTGTTGGCGAGGCAGAAGAAGAAATTGTTGATGTCGTGAGCTGGCCGTTAATCGACGTAGTTGATCTAATCCGCGGGCCCAAGGGTTCCACTGTCAGACTAAAGATATTACCGGGTGAAGCGCCGGCTGGCACACTGCCTACGGTAATCTCATTGGTGCGCGATAAAATTAAACTGGAAGAACAAGCAGCCAAGAGTTCTGTGGTAGAGATCTCTGTAGCGGGCAAAACGCAGCGTTTCGGTGTGATCGATCTGCCTATGTTTTACCTTGATGTTGCCGGTCGTGCACAGGGTTTGCCTGACTACCGCAGTACAACCCGTGATGTTCGGCGCTTGTTGGATGAGCTGTCTTCCACTGAGGGTGGTGTTGATGGTGTGATAATGGATCTTCGTGGAAATGGTGGGGGTTCACTGGTAGAGGCAACGCAATTGACCGGGATTTTTATCGAGACAGGCCCGGTTGTTCAAATCAGAGATTCCAGTGGAAAGGTAGAGCTGACTGAAGATGAAGACCCGGGTATTGCTTATGATGGTCCGTTGGCGGTGCTTGTTGATCGGGGCAGCGCATCGGCCTCAGAGATATTTGCGGCGGCGATACAAGACTACGGTCGTGGTGCTGTATTAGGTGAGCCAACTTTCGGCAAGGGAACCGTGCAAAACGTAGTGCCTCTTGACCGCGAAGGGTTACTGGGTGAGTTGAAAGTTACCATTGCACAGTTCTTTCGGATTAACGGGGAAGGCACGCAGCACCGCGGGGTTGTGCCTGACATCCTGTTTCCCACTTCCTTGGATTCAGATGCACAAGGCGAACGAGGGTTGGATAATGCTTTGCCATGGGCCGAAGTTCCCGCAGCTCGATATAAGAGCTGGCCAGAGAAAAACACCAACTATGCTCTGGCGCAAGCTCGTCACGAGGCGCGTTACAGTGAAAACCCCTCATTCAAATTGCTGATTGATGAGCTTGATTCTCAAAGAGAGTCTCGTGCACAGAGCGATGTTACGCTGGTAGAAGAAAGCAGAAAGCAGCAAATCCTTGAGCAAACCACTGACCGTGAAGAGCGCGAAGAGCTATTTCGTAAGGCGTTTGGTTTTTCCAGTAGTGACGACGATGACGATGAAGACGGGGAAGAGTTTCC